>NZ_JBSFPX010000019.1:0-58694 GCF_053588415.1 Mycobacterium sp. NPDC003449 | reverse complement strand
TCGTCATCGCGCTGCTGTCCACCCGTTCCTTCCTGCCGGCGGACAAGATCCGAACCAGTGTCGCCGGGTACGCCGACAGCCCCAGCGACGAGGCGTTCTCCCGGATGTTCGAGCGTGACAAGAACGAGCTGCGCGACCTCGGAATCCCGCTGGAGACCGGCCGGGTGTCCAAATTCGATCCCACCGAGGGCTACCGGATCAACCGGGACTCCTATGCGTTGCCGCCGGTGGCCCTGACCGCCGACGAGACCGCGGCGGTGGCGGTGGCCACCCAACTGTGGCAATCCCCGGAACTCGTGACAGCGACCCAGGGCGCGCTGCTCAAGCTGCGGGCCGCCGGGGTGGACGTCGACGCCGACGGCGCGGGTGTGGCGATCGCCTCCACGGCGACCCTTCCTGGCCTGCGCGGCTCCGAGGAGGTTCTGCGAATACTGTTGTCGGCCATCGATTCCGGGCACGCGGTCCAGTTCGAACACCGGCCCTCCCGCAACGCCGGGTACACCACCCGAAACGTCGAACCGTGGGGTGTCGTCACGCACCGCGGCCGGTGGTATCTGGTCGGCCACGACCTGGACCGCGACGACACCCGCACCTTCCGGCTGTCCCGCATCGACGCCGCGGTCAGGCCGGTCGGCCCGGCCGGGGCGGTGCACGCGCCCGAGGGGGTCAACCTGCGTGAGATCGTCGGCCGCGTCGTCGCCGACGTGCCGACCGGGGAACAGGCCCGGGTGTGGATTGCCGGCGGGCGGGCCACCGCCCTGCGCCGCCAGGCCACCGCCACCGCGCCGCGCACCCTGGGCGGTCGGGCCGGTGAGGAGATCACCGTCGACATCGGAATGCTGGACCGGTTGGCCCGCGAGATCGCCGGCTACGGCGGGGATGCCGTCGCGCTCGAACCGCAGTCGCTGCGCGACGATGTGGTGGCGCGGCTGCGGGCGCACGCGGGAGCGGATCGCTGAGATGAGCCAGGTATCGAACCGGCTGGTCCGGATGCTCAATATGGTCCCGTATTTCCAGGCCAATCCGAAGGTCACCCGTTCGGCGGCGGCGGCCGCGCTCGGGGTGACCGAGAAGCAGCTCGATGCCGACCTCGACCAGTTGTGGATGTGCGGCCTGCCCGGTTACAGCCCCGGCGACCTCATCGACTTCGACTTCGTCGGCGACACCGTCGAGGTGACGTTCACCGCGGGCGTCGACCGCCCGTTGCGGCTCACCTCGACCGAGGCGACCGGCATCCTGGTGGCGCTGCGGGCCCTGGTCGACGTGCCCGGCATGGTCGATCCGGAGGCCGCGCGCAGCGCGATCGCCAAGATCGAATCCGCCGCGGGCAGCCGGATCGCCGCACTGGAGGGCGCGCCTCCACCCGAGAGCGACGCCGCCGCGGCGGTACGCGCGGCCGTGCGTGACGGCCGGGCGGTGACCTTGGAGTACTACTCGGCGTCGCGTGATTCGTTGAGCCGCCGCACCGTCGACCCGATCCGGGTGGTGCTGATCGGCGACAACAGCTATCTGGAGGCATGGTGCCGCACGGCCGAGGCGGTGCGGCTGTTCCGGTTCGACCGGATCGTCGACGCGCAGCTGCTCGACGATCCCGCGACGCCACCGCCACCGGCCGTCCTGGCCGGCCCGGACACCTCGTTGTTCTCGGCCGATACGGCCGATCCGGCGCTGCCGACGGCGAAGCTGCTGATCGAGCCGAGCGCGGCGTGGATGTTCGACTATTACCCGCTGCGCGTGGTGTCCGAACTGCCCGACGGGTCCTGCGAGGCGGTGATGACCTATGCCTCGGAGGACTGGATGGCCCGGTTCGTGCTCGGATTCGGTTCGGCGGTGCAGGTGCTGGCACCCGAATCGCTGGCCGGCCGCGTTCGGGAATCGGCCGCCGCAGCGCTGCGCGCCTACGACGCCGACGGGGTACGCGGGTAGACTCGGCGACGACGTCTGGAGGTAACCAAATTGGGCGGTCTACAACCCTGGCACTGGGTCATTGTCATCGCGGTGTTCGTGCTGCTCTTCGGCGCCAAGAAGCTGCCGGACGCGGCCCGGTCCCTCGGCAAGTCGATGCGGATCTTCAAATCCGAGATCAAGGAGATGCAGTCCGAGTCGAAGACGGAGGACGCTCCGGCGCCACCGGCCAAGCCGATCGCCTCCGAGCGCGTCGAGGCGCCGGCACCCGAACAGCAGTCCACGGACCGCCACACCGCCTGACGCACCCCCACCCTGTTCGCGGCCGGACGGCCGCGAGGTTGGTTGCGTCCGGCGAAGGCTTCTAGATCATGCCCGTGCAGACCCCCGGTATCTTCAAGAAGTTCGATCCCCGTCGTCGCCGTTCGCGGGTCAATCCCGACGGCACCATGTCGTTGGTCGACCACCTCCACGAGCTGCGCAACCGGCTGCTGATCGCGGTCGGCGCCGTGCTGCTGACCACCATCCTCGGATTCGTCTGGTACACCCACGGCTTCCTCGGCTTCCACAGCCTCGGAGAATGGCTGCGCGGTCCCTACTGTGCGCTGCCGCAGTCGGCGAGGGCCAGCATCTCCGCCGACGGTGAATGCCGCCTGCTCGCCACCGCACCGTTCGACCAGTTCATGCTGCGGCTGAAGGTGGCGTTGGCGGTCGGGGTGGTGCTGGCCTGCCCGGTGTGGCTGTATCAGCTGTGGGCGTTCATCACCCCCGGCCTGTACCGCAAGGAACGCCGCTTCGCGATGCTGTTCGTCGGCTTCGGGGCGGCGCTGTTCGTCACCGGCGCGATCCTGGCCTATGTGGTGCTGGCCAAAGCCCTCGGCTTCCTGCTGACCGTCGGCAGCGACGTCCAGGTCACGGCGTTGTCGGGTGACAAATATTTCGGGTTCCTGATCAACCTGCTGCTGGTGTTCGGTATCAGTTTCGAATTCCCGCTGCTGATCATCATGCTTAACCTGGTCGGCGTGCTCAGCTATGAGCGGCTCAAGGCGTGGCGGCGCGGGCTGATCTTCGGGATGTTCGTGTTCGCGGCCTTCGCCACCCCTGGGTCCGATCCGTTCTCGATGCTGGCGCTGGCGTGCGCGCTGACGGTGCTGCTGGAGTTCGCGATCCAGGCCGCACGGTTCAACGACCGGCGCAAGGCCCGGCGCGAGGCCAGTGCCCTGTCCGACGACGAGGCCGCCGAGATCGGGACCGCCGAACCCATCGAGGCACCCGGCGCGGTGCCCACACCCACCCGGCTGACGATCGACGACGATGCCACCTGAGCCGGGCCCCGAACTCGGTGTGTTCGCCGCCCAGCTGCCGTTCGAGCTCGACGATTTCCAGCTGCGGGCGTGCCGCGCCCTGGAGAACGGCCACGGTGTCCTGGTGTGCGCACCCACCGGAGCGGGCAAGACCGTCGTCGGTGAGTTCGCGGTGCACCTGGCGCTGGCGTCCGGCGGCAAATGCTTCTACACCACGCCGATCAAGGCGCTGAGCAACCAGAAGCACGGCGATCTGGTGGCCCGTTACGGTGCGGACAGGATCGGGCTGCTCACCGGGGACCAGTCGATCAACGGGGACGCCGACGTGGTGGTGATGACCACCGAAGTCCTTCGCAACATGCTGTACGCGAGTTCATCTGCGCTGCAAGGCTTGTCGTACGTCGTGATGGACGAGGTGCATTTCCTGGCCGACCGGATGCGCGGTGCGGTGTGGGAGGAGGTGATCCTGCACCTGCCCGAGGATGTGCTGCTGGTCAGCCTGTCGGCGACGGTGAGCAACGCCGAGGAGTTCGGCGGCTGGATCCAGACCGTCCGCGGCGACACCACCGTGGTCGTCGACGAGCACCGGCCGGTCCCGCTCTGGCAGCACATGCTGGTCGGCAAGCGGTTGTTCGACCTGTTCGAGGGCACCGACGGTGCGCTCGTCGACCCGGATCTGTTGCGCCACATCAGCCATCGCCGCGAGGCCGACCGGCTGGCGGACTGGCAGCCGCGGGGCCGCGGCCGGGGCGGGGGCCGGCCGCAGCTGTACCGTCCACCCGGCAGGCCCGACGTGATCGGCACGCTGGACTCCGCGGGTCTGCTGCCGGCGATCACCTTCGTGTTCTCCAGGGCCGGCTGCGACGCCGCGGTCAAACAGTGCCTGCGCTCACCGTTGCGGTTGACCACCGAGGAGGAGCGGACCCGCATCGCGGCCGTGGTGGACCGGCGCTGCGCCGACCTCGCAGAATCGGATCTGGTCGTGCTCGGCTATCACGAATGGCGCGAGGGGCTGCTGCGCGGCCTGGCCGCCCATCACGCCGGGATGCTGCCGGTCTTCCGGCACACCGTGGAGGAACTGTTCACCACCGGGCTGGTGAAGGCGGTATTCGCCACCGAGACATTGGCTTTGGGAATCAACATGCCCGCCCGCACGGTGGTGCTGGAACGCCTGGTGAAGTTCAACGGGGAACAGCACCTGCCGTTGACGCCGGGGGAGTACACCCAGCTGACCGGGCGGGCCGGCCGCCGCGGTATCGACGTGGAGGGGCACGCGGTGGTGCTGTGGCGCCCCGACGACGCCACCGCCGAACCGGCCGAGGTGGCCGGTCTTGCCTCCACCCGGACCTTCCCGCTGCGCAGCTCGTTCGCACCGTCCTACAACATGACGATCAATCTGGTGCAGCAGATGGGTCCGGAGCTGGCCCACAAACTGCTGGAGCGGTCGTTCGCGCAGTACCAGGCGGACCGCTCGGTGGTGGGTTTGGTGCGCGGGGTCGCCCGCGGTGAGCGCATGCTCGATGAGCTGGCGGCCGAGCTGGGCGGACCGGACTCCGCGGTCCTGGAATACGTGCGGCTGCGGGCCACGATCGGCGAGCGGGAGCGGGCCCAGTCCAGGGCGTCGCGGCTGCAGCGCCGCAAGGCCGCCACCGATGCGCTGGCCGGTCTGCGTCGCGGCGACATCATCACCATCACGCAGGGCCGCCGGGGCGGACTCGCGGTGGTGCTGGAGGCGGCCCGTGACGACGAGGATCCGCGACCCCTGGTGCTCACCGAACACCGGTGGGCCGGGCGCATCTCGTCGGCCGACTATTCCGGGGCGTCGGCACCGCTGGGCACGATGACCCTGCCCAAACGGGTCGAGCACCGCCAGCCGCGGGTGCGCCGCGACCTGGCCTCGGCGCTGCGTTCGGCGGCGGCCGGGTTGCCGCTGCCCTCGGGCCGGGCCCGGCGCGGCGGTGACGCCCCGGCCCGTGACGTGGACCCGGAGCTGGCCGGGCTGCGCGACCAGCTGCGCCGCCACCCCGCCCATCAGCTGCCGAACCGGGACGCGCTGGCCCGGGTCGCCGAGCGGTACCTGCGGATCGAGCGGGACAACGCCCAGATCCAGCAGAAGGTCGCGGCCGCGACGAACTCGCTGGCTCGCACGTTCGACCGGATCGTGGCGTTGCTGAGCGAGCGCGGCTTCATCGCGGCCGAGGCCGGCCGCCCCCAGGTCACCGACGACGGTCGGCTGCTGGCCCGGATCTACAGCGAAAGCGATCTGCTGGTGGCCGAATGTCTGCGTGAGGGCGTGTGGGACGGTCTGCAGCCGGCCGAATTGGCGGCGGTGCTGTCGGCCGTACTGTACGAATCGCGCGGAGACACCCCGGGGCTGGCGCCGGGCACCGATGTGCCGACCGCGGGTCTGCGCCGGGCGCTGGCCCAGACCCGCCGCGCGTCGGCGGCGCTGCGCGCCGATGAGCAGCGGCACCGGATCGCGCCGGGACGCGAACCCGACGAGGGTTTCGTCGCGGCCGTCTACCGGTGGGCCACCACCGGCGACCTGGCCGCCGCGCTGGAGGCATCCGATGTCACCGGGTCCGGTTCACCGCTGTCGGCGGGGGACTTCGTACGGTGGTGTCGGCAGGTGCTCGATCTGCTCGACCAGGTGCGTAACGCGGCCCCCACACCCGCGTTGCGCAGCGCCGCGAAACGCGCCATAAACGACGTTCGGCGGGGCGTCGTCGCTGTTGATGCGCGGTAGTGTGTGGCAACGGTGATAGCGAAAACGGATCAAGGAGAATCATGAGCGGACCGCAGGGATCTGATCCGGCGCAGCCGTGGCCCGGTCAGCAACCCGAGCCCGGCACCGATCAGCCGTCCGGCGCCGAGGCGTGGCAACCGCCCGCCGGAAGCTCCGAGGACGCGACCACGCACCAGCCGGCGTGGCAACCACCGGCCTATACCCAGCAGCCTTACTCGCCCTATCAGCATCCGGCGCAGCCCGGATACGCGCAGCCGCAGCAGCCGCAGTATCCGTCGACCGAACAGTTCGGGCAGCAGCCCTACGGCCAGCCCGGTCAGTACCCGCAGCCGGGGCAGCCCGGCCAGTTCGGCGCACCACCGGCCGGTTACGGGCAGCCGCCGCAGTACGGACAGCAACCGCCATACGGTCAGCCGGGCCAGTACCCGCAGCCGGGGCAGCCCGGTCAGTTCGGTCAGCCGGGGCAACCTGGCCAGTTCGGTCAGCCGGGGCAGTTCGGGCAGTACCCGCAGCCGGGCGCTCCCGATGGCGCCAAGAAGTCGACCGGGGCGCTGCTCGGCATCATCGGCGGACTGGTCGTTCTGGTCCTGGCCGTGCTCGCGATCACGGCGTTCTGGCTGCCCGGTTGGGCGATGACGACCAAACTCGACGTCGAGAAGGCCCAGACCGGGGTCCAGCAGATCCTGACCGACGAGACCAACGGATACGGCGCCAAGAACGTCACCGGTGTCAAATGCAACGGCGGCGAGAATCCCACGGTCAAACAGGGTGACACCTTCGACTGTGAGGTCACCGTCGACGGCACCAAGCGCAAGGTGACCGTCACGTTCCAGAACAACGACGGCACCTATGAGGTGGGCAGGCCCAAGTAGCGCTCAGCCGGGCAGCTGATCGAGTGCCGTCTGTAGCCGGCCGATCGACGATGTGACCCCGTAGGCCGCGGCCAGTTCGGCGACCAGGGCGGGGTCGCGGGCGGCCAGTGGCAACGCATCCGACGGCGTCGACAGCGCCACCGGTGCGTCGGTGGCCACCCGCACCACCGGCTCGGCCGCGGCGATGTAATCGGCTGCGACCACCAGCTTGGCCCGATGTGCTTTGGACATGGTCGATTTCGGGTCGTCGGCGGCGGCCAGGATCGCCGGCAGCGAGCCGTACCGGGCCAACAGGCCCGCGGCGGTCTTCTCGCCGACGCCCGCGACCCCCGGCAGCCCGTCCGACGGGTCACCGCGCAGCAGCGCGAGCTCGGCGTAGGCGGGCCCGGCCCGGTCGATCGGGACGCCGTACTGCTCGGCCACCTCTGCGGGGCCGAATTTGACCGCCTTGGCGAGCCCGCGCCCGATGTAGAGCACCCGCACCGGTGGGGCGGGCTCGTCGCGGACCAGCTGCAACAGATCGCGGTCCCCGCTGACCACGACGACGGGATCGTGCGCCTCCCGGGTGGCCAGCGTGCCAAGCACGTCATCGGCCTCGAATCCCGCGGCACCCGCGGTGGCGATGCCGAACGCCTCCAGCAGTTCCATGATCATGTCGACCTGCGGGGTCAGCTCGTCGGGCACCTCTTCGATGTCGGGCGTCCCGGCTGGCTCCGGCTCGGCCACCCGGTGGGCCTTGTACGACGGGATGAGGTCGACGCGCCACTGCGGGCGCCAGTCGTCGTCGCGGCACACCACCAGGCGGCGCGGCCGCTCCCGGGTGACCAGGGTCGCGATGGCGTCGAGGAAGCCGCGGACCGCGTTGACCTGCCTTCCGTCGGGTGCCTTGATCGAGGACGGGACGCCGAAGAAGGACCGAAACCACATGCTGGCGCCGTCGAGCAGGAGAATCGGAGGATTCATTCAAGGGACAGTAGCGTGAGGTATGGCCTTCACCGTCAACCGTATTGACCATGTCGTGCTCAACTGCCGCGACATCGACGCCACCGTCGACTTCTACGTCCGGGTGTTGGGGATGCGCACAGAGGAGTTCGGTGCGGGCCGGATCGCCCTGCGCTTCGGGGACCAGAAGATCAACGTCCGCCCGACCGGTGCGGCCAACTGGCCCACCGGGACGGTCGACGCGCCGGGCTCATTGGATCTGTGCTTCATTGCAGACGTCGCACCGGAGGCCGTCGCTGCCCACCTGCGGGCCAGCGGCGTCGAGATCACCGAGGGGCCGGTACCGAAGACCGGGGCGCTCGGCCCGATGACATCGCACTATGTCCGCGACCCCGACGGCAACCTGGTCGAGGTCGCCAGTTATCTGCCGCCCGATTAGCCTCGAAGCCATGACCCTGAGCCGATTCAACACCGATGTGTACGCCCACCGCCTGTCCGCCGCCGCCTCGGCAACGGCCGAGGCGGGGCTGGCCGGATTGGTGATCACACCCGGCTACGACCTGCGCTACCTGGTCGGCTCGCGGGCGCAGACCTTCGAACGGCTCACCGCCCTGGTGCTGCCCGCCGAGGGGGATCCGACCATGGTGGTGCCACGGCTGGAGCTGGCCGCGCTCAAGGATTCGGCGGTGACCGAACTCGGTGTCGCGGTGGCCGATTGGGTCGACGGCGAAGACCCGTACCGGATGGTGGTCGAGGCGCTCGGCGGCCGGAACGTGGCCGTCACCGATTCGATGCCCGCGCTGCACCTGCTGCCGCTCACCGAACTGCTCGGGGCGGTGCCGGTGCTGGCCACCGACGTGTTGCGGCGGCTGCGGATGCTCAAGGACGCCGCCGAGATCGACGCGCTGCGCAAGGCCGGTGCCGCGATCGACCGGGTGCACGCCAGGGTGCCCGAGTTCCTGGTGCCCGGTCGCACCGAGGCCGATGTGGCCGCCGACATCACCGAAGCGATTGTCGCCGAGGGGCATTCGGACGCGGCATTCGTGATCGTCGGCTCGGGTCCGCACGGCGCCGACCCGCACCACGAATCCTCGGACCGCGAGCTGCGGGCCGGCGACATCGTCGTCGTCGACATCGGCGGGCCCTACGAGCCCGGCTACAACTCCGACTCCACCCGCACCTACAGCATCGGCGACCCCGATCCCGACATCGCCCGCCGCTACGCCGTGCTGCAGCGGGCCCAGCAGGCCGCGGTCGCCGCGGTCCGGCCCGGAATCTCGGCCGCCCAGGTGGATGCCGCGGCACGCGATGTGCTGGCCGCCGAGGGACTGGCCGAGGCTTTCGTGCACCGCACCGGACACGGCATCGGATTGTCGGTGCATGAGGAGCCCTACATCGTCGCGGGCAACGATCTTCGGCTGGAACCGGGGATGGCGTTCAGCGTGGAGCCCGGTGTGTACTTCCCCGGCCATTGGGGGGCGCGCATCGAGGACATCGTGATCGTCACCGAGGACGGTGCCGAGTCGGTCAACGGCCGGCCGCACGACCTGTTCGTGGTGCCGGTGGATTAACCCGCGATGCGGGTTCCGGCCCGAGCCGGTTAGGTCGTGGCTGGCAAGTCGGGCAGCCAGAAGACGATCTTGCCGGGATGCCGCTATGTGGGCTTCATGGGGCTTATGTCGGGGATTGTGGTCAGCATGTGGCTTGTGGCTGCAATCTTCGGCTTAGAGTGGCGGCCGAACAACATCTTTGCGCTGGTCCAGACCTAACCGCGGTCGAGCAGCTCGGATGAGCCGAGCACACGCTCGATGCGGACCTCGATCACCACGCGCCGCGGGTTGACCCTCGGCGTCCGGTAGCGCTGCGCGTAACGCAGTTCGGCATCCCGGACCGCGTCGGCGTCGGTGCTGACCGAAGACTTGCCCTCCAGCGACAGCCAGCGGGCGCCGTCGACCTGGCTGAGCACCGCGACGCCGCGATCATGGGCGTTGACGGCCTTCTGCGATCCGCCTGTGGTGATGACCCGGGCGATGTGAGTCTTGGGGTCGAAGGTGAAACCGACCGCCACGACATGGGGGGAGTTGTCCGCGCGCAGCGTCGTCAACATCGCCAGATGGCGTTCGGTGAGGAACGCCAGTGCGTCGTTGGTGAGCCGCGTGGTTGCCTTGGCCATCGGGGTCCACGCTAGCGCAGGTAATAATCGCAGCTGTGAAAGACACGGTTGACACGGACCGTCGTGTCGTGGCGATTTTCGGCGGTCGAAGCGAAATCGGCACCGAACTGGCGGTCCGGCTCGCCCCCGGGGCCACCGTGGTGCTGGCCGCGCGCCGGGCCGACCGGCTCGCCGACCAGGTCGCCGCGGTGCGGGCCGCGGGTGCGGCATCGGTGCACACCGTCGAGTTCGACGCCGACGACGTCGCTGGCCACCCGCGACTGATCGACAGCATCGAATCCGGGCACGGGCCCATCGACACCGCGGTGCTGGCCTTCGGGGTCCTCGGCGACCAGGCCCGCGCCGAAACCGATCCGGCGCATGCGGTGGCCGTCGTGCACACCGACTTCGTCGCCCAGGTGGGGCTGCTGACCGAACTCGCGCGCCGGATGCGGGCCGCGGGCAGCGGTCGTCTCGTGGTGTTCTCGTCCATCGCCGGTGCCAGGGCGCGGCGGGCCAATTACGTGTACGGCTCGGCGAAGGCCGGCCTGGACGGTTTCGCGTCCGGCTTGTCGGATGCGCTGCACGGCACCGGCGTGCGGGTGCTGATCGTGCGGCCGGGTTTCGTGATCGGCCGGATGACCGAGGGCATGGATCCCGCGCCGTTCTCCAGCACGCCGGCGCAGGTGGCCGAGGCCACCGCGCAGGCGCTGGCTCGCGGTAAGGCCGCGGTGTGGGTGCCGTGGGTGATCCGCCCGATGATCTTCGCGACACGGTTTGTGCCGCAGGCGATCTGGCGTAGGTTGCCCCGATGAGCCGCTTGCGCGAAGAGAGAAGGTCTGAATGAGCGTGATCGTCGTGGTCGGTATCGGTGCCGACGGGATGACCGGGTTGTCGGTGGCCGCACGCACCGAGCTGGCCAGGGCCGGCGTGGTCTACGGGTCGCGGCGCCAACTCGACATGCTCGACGCCACCGTGACGTCGGATCGCCGGGCCTGGCCGTCGCCGATGCTGCCCGCGGTGCGTACGCTGCTCGACGGCGCCCACGGCGACGTACACGTGATCGCCAGCGGCGATCCCATGCTGCACGGCGTCGGCGGTGTGCTGGTGCGGATGTACGGCGCGGATGCGGTGACCGTGCTGCCCCATGTGTCATCGGTGACGCTGGCCTGCGCGCGGGTCGGATGGCCGGTCCAGGACACCGAGATCATCAGCCTGGTCACCGCAGAACCCCATACCGCGGTGCGCCGCGGCGGGCGGGCCGTGGTGCTCTCCCGCGACGCCGCGACCCCCGCGGTCCTGGCCCGGCTGCTGACCGAATCCGGCCGCGGCGACTCGGAGCTGACGGTGCTCGAACAACTCGGTGGGCCACGGGAACTGCGCCGCTCGGCCACGGCCAGGGAGTGGGCCGGGCGGCCGCCGGGCGGGGTGGATCCGCTCAATGTGATGGCGGTGCGCTACCTGCCCGACGACCGGCAGCTGGCCACGCTGCCCGACACGATGTTCGAGAACGACGGGCAGATCACCAAACAGGCGATGCGCGCGGTCACCATGGCCGCACTGGCGCCCCGGCCCGGAGAACTGTTGTGGGACGTCGGGGCGGGGTCGGGCAGCGTCGCCGTCGAGTGGTGCCGCAGCGGCAGCGGTTGCCGGGCGGTCGCCTTCGAACGGGACGAGGCCCGGCGCAACCGGATCACCCGCAACGCGGTGGCGTTCGGAGCCAGGGTCGAGGTGCGCGGCGGCGCGCCCGGTGCGTTCGGCGACGCGGCCCCGCCGTCGGCGATCTTCCTCGGCGGGGGAGTGACCCAGCCCGGCCTGCTGCAGGCCTGCTTCGAACGGCTGCCGGTGGCCGGGCGGTTGGTGGTCAACGCCGTCACCGTCGAATCGGAATCTCTGGTGGCGCAGTGGTATTCGCGGGAGGGCGGTGAGCTGCGCCGGTTTCAGCACTATGAGGGCGGCGCGCTCGGCGGATTCACCGGCTGGCGTCCGGCGCTGCCGGTCACCCAGTGGTCGGTGATCAAGCGGTAGCTGGTCAGAGCGCGCCGATCAGATCGAGGGTGCCGAGTTCGCGGATGGCCCGACATCCGCGTTCGGCCATCGCCACCATCATGTCGTCACCGCGTTCGGTGGACGTCGCGAACGCACACCCCAGCACGGTGATCAGCGGGGCCTGCAGCATGCCCAGCCGGTAGTCCTGCCAACAGCTTTCGCGGTCGTAGCCGGTGACACCGTGGCCCAGCAGCCTGCCGTGGTACTCGTCGACGAGGGCGGCCTCGGCGTCCGCCCTGGCCTCGGGAACCAGGCTTGTCGCGGTGAAATACGACAGGTCGCGGGCCGCGAGGCCCGAGCCGAGGGTCTGCCAGTCCACCACGGTGATCCTGCTGCGGTCAGGAGCGAACAGCATATTGTCCAGCCGGTAGTCACCATGCAGGATCGCGAACCGGTCCGGTTCGGCCAGCAGCCACGGCGTCACCACTGACATTGCCGCGCTGAGGGTCTCGCGGTCATCCTGGCTCATCCGCTCGCCGAGCCGGTCCAGGGTGATGTCGGCGGCCATCTTGGCGACGTCACCGAACCCCCGCGCCGAATCGGGCTCGGGCTTGGGCATGGCGATACCGGGGAAGTTCGCCCACCGCGGATCGCACCAGGTCGGGCCGTGCAGATCGGCCAGGGCCCGCACCGCGAGCGCGGCCTCCTCTGGGGTGCAGCCGGCGATCTGATCGCCCTGCTCCGCGGGGGCCATATCGGACAGCAACAGCACGAAATCGGCTCCTTCCGAGCCGATTTCGCAGTGATGACAGTGCGGGACGGGGATCCGCACGTGGGGGGCGACGTTGGTGTAGAACGCGTGCTCGGACCGGTAACCGATCGCCACCCGGTCGCGCACGGTGTCATCCTGCGACGGCAGTTTGATCGCGAAAGTGGCCGGCAGCACCGATGTCTCGTCGGCTCCGTCGGCGTAGCGGACCGTCACCCGGTAGGTGGCGCCGGTCTGGCCGGTGCCGATCGGTGTGGTGGTGGCCGACCGGATGTCGGCGCCGAGCACCGTGGACAGCCATTGTGCGGTCACCTCGTCGGGCTTGCCGGGGATCGCCACCGCGGCGGTCACGTGGTGACTCCGTAGATCGTGCCCATCCACATCGCCTCCGCGCCCTCCAGCAGTTGTCGGCGGGTCAGCGGGCCGCCGGTGATCAACCGCTCCAACAGCCGGTCGTTGAACTCCATCAGCAGGCCGGCCAGCACCCGCGCGTCGACACCCTCGGGCGCACGGCCGTCGGCCCGTTCGGCGGTGATCACCGCCGCGACGGTGGGTACGAACGACTCGCGGGCCTCGTCCCACATGTCCCGGACCGCGCCGCTGACGCCGCGGGCTTCGAGCATGGCCTGGAACAGATACCGGTGGTCCTCGGCCGTGTGCAACACCGCGTCGAGCGTGTCGTGGATGCGGGTGCGGGGTGGTTTGGTGGTGTCGGCCAGCACATTGTTCGCCGCCAGGAGCGCATCGTGCATCGGTTCGAGCAGAGCCGCGACGGCGGCGGCCTTGTTCTCGAAATAGAAGTAGAAGGCCGACCGGCCGACCCCGGCCTGGCGGGCCACCTCGGCGATGCTCAGCGCGTCGAATCCGGTGTGCCGCAGATGCTGATTGAGCGCCTCCAGGATCGCGTCGCGGCGCTGATCGCTGCGCTGCGGCTGGCGCCGGTCGACCGCCGACCGCACCGCTGCTCCGTGTTGTGCCACGCGTCTCCCATTCCGAAGTGGTGTGACGCCGGACACTAACCGGGATTCTGACAGTCGTCAACAAATATCGACGGCAGTCAGCCCGGTGCGGTCAATTCGGGTAGCGGCGCGGTGTGAACACGCGGTCCTCGGTCCGGTCGTCGAACGAGGCGCTGTACCACTGGGTCTGCGACGAGCCGACGATGAGCAGGCAGCGCATGTCCACGTCGGCGGGATCCAGATCGGCCAGCCGCACCACCGTGACAGTCTCATCCGGACCGGGCGAGGCACCCGAGACGCTGCGCCCGATGATCACCGGGGTGCTCGGGTCGCGGTACTCCAGCAGCAGCTCACGCATCGCCCCGACCTGCCAGGTCCGGGTTTTCGACGCCGGGTTGTAGATCGCCAGCACCAGATCGGCCTTGGCCGCCGAGCCGAGCCGCTCGGCGATCACCTCCCACGGCTTGAGCCGGTCCGACAACGAGATCACCGCGTAGTCGTGGCCGAGCGGTGCACCGGCGCGGCTGGCCACGGCCTGCGCGGCGGTCATCGCCGGGACCACCCGCACCTCGACACCCGGCCACTGTTTGGCCTCCTCGAGCACCGCGGTCGCCATCGCGAACACGCCGGGGTCTCCCGACGACACGACCGCCACCACCCGGCCTTGCTGGGCAAGCGTGCAGGCCAGCCGCGCGCGCTCGGGTTCGTCGGTGTTGTCACTGGGGTGGTGGCGCTGCCCGGCGCGGACACCGGCCCGGTCCAGATAGGGCCCGTAGCCGATCAGATCGGTGGCGGCGGCCAGCTCGCGCCGGCTCTGCGGGGTCATCCAGTCGTGGTCGCCGGGGCCGAGCCCGACGACCACCACACTGCCGCCGGCCGCGGTGCGCCGCTCGCCGCCCGGGACCATCGTCAGGGAGAAGTACGGCACCTTCGCATCGCCGATCTCACCGGCAGGCACCACCCGTTCGGCCGGCGTGCTGGCCCGCTCGACGTAGTAGGCCCGATCCAGCCGGCCCGATCCGGTCAGGGCGGCGCGTACCCGCGGATAGGACCGGCCCAGCTTGAGCACCACGGCGGCATCGGTATCGGCCAGGCGACGGGTGAGCTCGTCGGCGGGCAGCGTCCCGGGCAGGATGGTCAGCACCTCATCGCCCTGCACCAGCGGGGTGCCGGTGGCGGCCGACGCCGCGCTGACCGAGGTGATGCCGGGCACGATGACCGCGTCGAACCGCTCGGTG
This sequence comes from Mycobacterium sp. NPDC003449, assembly GCF_053588415.1. Lineage (NCBI taxonomy): Bacteria > Bacillati > Actinomycetota > Actinomycetes > Mycobacteriales > Mycobacteriaceae > Mycobacterium > Mycobacterium sp. NPDC003449. The sequence goes on along the minus strand of NZ_JBSFPX010000019.1, from coordinate 43,818 downwards.
AGCCGGGTGTGCATGTGCATATACGAGCTGTAGAACAGCGGATCGCCCTCGGCCAGCAGCGCCACATCGCGGCCCGCGTCGAGGTGGGCGGCGATCCGCTCGGCGGCCGCGGTGTAGAAGTCCTCCATCGCGCCCGCGTAGCCGCCGGGGTGGTCGGTGGTCTCGGTGGTGACCGGGTAGACCAGATGCTCCTCGAGCTGGCCCGGCCGCAGATAGGGCTCGGCGATACCCCTGGCGATGCTGTGACCGTGCCGGGCGCTGTGATAGGCCACCACATCGGCCGCGCCGATCAGCCGGGCGGCCTTGACCGTGACCAGCTCGGGGTCACCGGGGCCGAGTCCGACGCCGTACAGGGTTCCTTTTGTCGTCACGGTCTGCCTTCCGCTCGTTCGGCAAGCCTCACTCGCGCTCGCTCGCGATCGCGTTGACGGCGGCGGCGGCCATCGCGCTGCCCCCGCGCCTGCCGGTGACGACCAGATAGGACATTCCGCGCGGGCGGGCGATCAACTCCTGCTTGGACTGTGCGGACCCGACGAAGCCGACCGGGCCGCCGAGCACCGCCGCCGGGGTCGGTGCGCCCTCGTCGACCAGCTCCAGCAACCGGAACAGGGCCGTCGGCGCGTTGCCGATCGCCACGACGGCGCCGGCGAGCCGCTCGGCCCACAGATCCACGGCGGCCGCGGAGCGGGTGCTGCCCAGCCGGGCGGCCAGTTCCGGCGCCCGGGCGTCGGCCACCAGCGACACCACCTCGTTGCCGGCGGGGAGCCGCGACCTGGTGATACCGGCCGCCACCATCGAGGAATCGCACAGCACGGGGGCACCAGCGGCGAGCGCGGCGTGGGCCCTGGTGACGACATCGTCGGTGTAGGCGACATGGTCGGCGACGTCGACCTGTCCGCAGGTATGGATCAGCCGGACCACCACCTGCGACACGTCGGTGGGGAAGCGGGTCAGCTCCGCCTCGGCACGGATCGTCGCGAACGACTGCCGGTAGATCTCGCCGGCATCGCGGATGTAGTCGAGCACGCGCTAACCCTACGGGCAGGGGTCACGCGGGACGACGCGAGACGTAGCCCTGCGGGGTGGCGACCAGGACCTCACCGACCGGCGGGCTGCCGCAGGCCCGCTCACAGCCGACGAAGTGCCGGTGCCCCGACGACGGCGCATCCACGGCCTGCGCGGCGTCGGTGCGGACATCGGCCAGCGATTTGGCACATCCCGGGCTGCCCGTGCAGGCGCTGACCGCCAGCCACGGCGAGGTCTCGTCGAACACCAGCCCCATCGGCGCCAGCACCCGCAGTGCCACGTCGGCGGTGGCCTCGTCCAGGTCGAACACCAACACCGAGCGCCACGGGGTGACGGCCAGCGGCGCCTCGACGGCGGCCAGGAATTCTGCCTCGCGGGCGCCAAGCACACCCAGCGGCAGCCCGGCACCCAACGCGATCCGGCCGTCGCGCTGTTCGATCCAGCCGACCGGGGGTGTCACCGCGGCCGGCCAGCGCCGACCCGCCTTGGCGGTGGCGCGGTATCCGGCCAGCAACGGCGCAGTGTCGTCGAGTTCGGCGATGCGCCACGCCTTTTCGCGAGTCTCGACGAAGCGGTGGGCGATCAGGATCAGGGTCTCGACCACCTCGGCGGCCGGCACCCGGACCCCGGTGTCGCGCCCGCCGAGCAGCACTTCGGCCGTGTGCGGATCGAGCAGGTGTGCGCCGGCGTCGGCGCTCAGCCCGGAAATGTCGCCGCGGCCGTCGTCGAGGCCGAACCAGAACCGCCCCGGCAGGTCGGCCAGGACCGGATCGGCCTGGATGGCCGAATCGAGTTCGCCAACCAGGCCCCGGATATCGGTCAGGCCGCCGGAGCGTCCGGACAGCGGTGAGGCCACGATGTTGCGGGCCCGCTCATGGCTGCGCGACGGTAGCAGTCCCGCCCCGGTGAGCGCGGCGGCGACCGCATCGGCATCGGTGATCGCCCGGATCTGGATATTGCCGCGTGAGGTGAGTTCCATGGCGGGGGAGCCGAACCGGCTCGCGGCCCCGGCCAGTGCCGCGAGTTGCGCGGCGGTGATCATCCCGCCCGCGAGTCGGATCCTGGCCAGGGCGCCGTCGGCGGCCCGGTGCACGCTGAGTGCGCCGGGGCAGGCATCGTGTTCGCGGGTTCGGGTCATATCCGTTGTTCATTCTAAGAACACGTCGACCTCATGGATGTGACGGCGGTCACAATGCCGGAAAGCTGTTCTGTCACTTACAGATCGATGATCCGGGCCGGCCGCTGCCGTAGATTTGCCGCCAGTAGCCGGAACCGTCGGTACTGGCTACTTGTGCAGACTCTGTGGAAAGGAGCGATCATGCTCGCATTCGGCGCCTTCGTCGTGATCGTCGGACTGCTCGTCGCGACCGCGGGCCGGCCCTACCGGCAGTCCTGGCACGACCGCTTCGGCGAGATCCAGCCCTGAGCGAGGCCGCCGGGGAAGGCTAGTTTGTCTGCCATGGCACTCACCTTCGCCGATGTCGCCAAGGCTGAATACATCCTGTTGACCACCTTCACCAAGGACGGGCGGCCCAAACCGACGGCGGTCTGGGTCGCCCCCGAGGGGGAGCGTCTGCTGGTGATCAGCCGGGCGCAGGCGTGGAAGGTCAAGCGGATCCGTAACACTGCGCGGGTCACCGTCGCGGTGTGCGATGTGCGGGGAAACCCCAAGAGTGCGGCCGTCGAGGCGCATGCGGTCATCCTCGACCCGGCCCGCACGGCCGATGTCTACGATGCGATCGGCAAGCGGTACGGGGCCATCGGCAAAACCTTCAACTTCTTCAGCAAGTTACGCGGCGGCATGGACCACAACATCGGCCTGGAACTTCGCGCCGCGCCCTGACGGCAGGAACCGCACGGCGCCGCCACACGTTGGACAACACATGGCAAAGCGGCTGTTCCTGGTCTACGCGCTCGTCGAGATCGCGGTGCTGGTCGCCCTCGTGGCCACCATCGGGTTCGGCTGGACGGTGCTGCTGCTGACGGCGTCGTTCCTGGTCGGACTGTTACTCGCTGGTTCCCAGCTCAGACGCCAGCTCCGCAGGCTGCAGGGCGGGCTGACCGCCGCCGGCACGCACGGTGCGCTCACCGACAGCGTCCTGCTCGCCCTCGGCACCGTGCTGGTGGTGGTTCCCGGCCTGGCCTCCTCGGTGCTCGGCGCGTTGTTGCTGCTGCCACCGACCCGGGCCGCGGCCCGGCCGGTGCTGACCGCGATGGCGGCCCGGCGGGCGCCGGTTGTCACCGCGGCGTCGTGGGCGGCCGGAATGGCCGGTACCGCCGGATACCGGGCTAACCGCGGCGACTACATTGACGGCGAAGTCATCGATGTCAACGACGACAGGTATGACGTCGATCCGCACCACCTGCCACATCGCCTGCCCCCCGAGGCCTAGCCGCCAGCCGAGAGCGTGACGACACTACTGATCAACGGGCGTGTCCACAGCCCAGCCAATCCCGACGCGACCGCACTGGCCGTCCGCGACGGTGTGATCGCATGGTTGGGCAGCGACGATGTCGGCCGTTCGCAGTTTCCCGACGCCCCCGTCGTCGACCTCGACGGCGCGTTCGTCGCGCCGGCGTTCGTCGACAGCCACGTCCACCTCACCGCGACCGGGCTCAACCTGGGCGGGCTCGACCTGCGCGGAGCCACCTCGCTCCCGGACTGCCTGAGGCTACTCGCCGAGCATGCGCGGCGCCATCCGGACGGACCGGTGTGGGCACACGGGTGGGACGAGTCGGGCTGGCCGCAACGCACCCCGCCCAGCACCGCCGACCTCGACGCCGTGCTCGGGGACCGGCCCGCCTATCTGGCCCGCATCGATGTGCACTCGGCGGCCGCCACCACCGCCCTGCGCCGTCTGGTGCCCGGGCTGGCCCAGGCCACCGGTTTCGAACCACAGCGCCCGGTCAGCGCCGATGCGCATCACCTGCTGCGGGCGGCGGCCCGGGAACGGCTGACGCCGCGGCAACTCCACGATGCCAGGATCGCGGCGCTGGACCATGCCGCCGCGTCGGGGATCGTCGCGGTGCACGAATGCGCGGGCCCCCAGATCGGTGGCCTCGACGACTGGCGCGCGCTGCGGGATCTCGAGCACGGCGTCGAGGTCATCGGCTACTGGGGTGAACCGGTCGCCGATGCCGAACAGGCCACCGCACTCATCGCCGAGACCGGCGCGCACGGTCTGGCCGGGGACCTGTTCGTCGACGGCGCGCTCGGCTCCCGCACCGCCTGGCTGCATGCGCCCTACCACGACGCCCCGGACAGCTGCGGGAACCGCTACCTGGACACCGACACCGTCACCAGCCACCTGCGGGCCTGCACCGAGGCCGGAATCGCCGCGGGTTTCCACGTGATCGGCGATGCGGCGGTCGGCTCGGTCGTCGATGCGCTGGCCGCGGTGACCGAAAGCCTCGGCGCGCCCGCGGTGGCGCGGTGCGGGCACCGCCTCGAACACCTCGAGATGGTCACCCCAGCTCAGGCCGCCCGGCTCGGAGCCTGCGGCGTGATCGCCAGCATGCAGCCCAACTTCGATGCGTTGTGGGGCGGTGACCAGGGGATGTACGCCCAGCGCCTCGGGCCTGATCGAGTTCACCGGCTCAACCCGCTGGCGCTGTTAGCATCCGAAGGCGTGCCCATCGCGTTCGGCTCAGACAGCCCGGTCACCAGCATGAATCCCTGGGAGACGCTGCGGGCGGCGGTCGCTCATCGAACCCCGTCCAGCGCGCTGTCGGCCCGCGCCGCGTTCGCGGCGGCCACCCGGGGCGGCTGGCGGGCCGGTGGGGTGCGCGACGGCGTCACCGGAACCCTGGTGCCCGGGGCGGCGGCCAGCTACGCGATCTGGGACGCCGACGACCTCGAGGTCAGCGCCCCGGCGAACGCGGTGCAACGCTGGTCCACCGACCCGCGTTCGCGGGTGCCCGCGCTGCCCCGGTTGGGCGCCGGAGCGCGGCTGCCGCGGTGCCGTCGGACCGTGCACCGGGGCGTGACGATCCATGGCTGAGCACCGGTCGTCCGGGTTCGGGGGGCGGCTCGACCGGTTGCGGGCCCGCCCGCACGATGTCACCGAGGTGATCCCGGCCGTCCGCGACGACGAGGACGACGACGAGGACTTCGACGGCCTCGACGGCGAGGGCCCCGGACCGGGGCTCGAAGAGGTCGACCCCGCCCCATCCGTACCGGCCCGCAAACCGGCTCGCGAACCGGCCCCGCCCGAGCGCGCCGCCGATCCGGACACCCCGGCCGCCGAGCTGTCGGGCGGATCGCGGGAACCCGGCGACCGCGGCGCCGAGCTGAAGGCGCGGGCGCTGCGCTTCGGGCGCGCGACCCTGGACCGGTGGGCACCGCTGACCGCGTCGATCGCCGGCGGTCTGGCACTGTGGCTCAGCTTCCCGCCGGTGGGTTGGTGGCCGGCGGCCTTCCTCGGGTTCGCGCTGCTGGGCTGGGTGCTCACCGCCGACTCCGTCCGGCCGGCCGGCGCATTCGGCTACGGTCTGCTGTTCGGCCTGGCGTTCTACGTCCCGCTGCTGCCCTGGATCAGCGGGCTGGTCGGCCCGGTGCCCTGGCTGGCGTTGGCCTTCCTGCAGGCGCTGTTCTGCGGACTGTTCGGCCTGCTGGCCAGGACTGTGCGCCGACTACCCGGCTGGCCGGTGTGGTTCGCCGCGGTCTGGGTCGTCGTGGAATGGCTCAAGTCCACCGTGCCGTTCGGCGGGTTCCCTTGGGGTGCGGTCGGATTCGGCCAGACGAACGGCCCGCTGCTGCCGATCGCGCGGCTGGGCGGGGCGCCCCTGGTGTCGTTCGGGGTGGCACTGGCCGGGTTCAGCCTCACCCTGATCGCCGCCGAGATCGTGCACTGGTGGCACCACGGGCACAAGCCCGGCATGCCCGCGCCCGCGGTCATGCTGCCCGGCACCTGCATCGCCGTCGTCCTGCTGCTCACCGCGCTGATCTGGCCGCAGGTGCGGCATTCGGGCGCCGGTGCCGGCGACGACCAGTCGATCACGGTGGCCGCCATCCAGGGCAATGTGCCCCGGCTCGGGCTGGAGTTCAACGCCCAGCGGCGCGCGGTACTCGACAACCACGTGCGCGAGACCCTGCGGCTGGCCGAGGATGTACGGGCCGGCCGGGCCGCCCAGCCGATGGTCGTCATCTGGCCGGAGAACTCCTCGGATATCGATCCGCTGGCCAACGCCGACGCCGCTGCCCAGATCGACACGGCGGCCGGGGCGATCGATGCGCCGATCCTGGTCGGCGGCGTCGTGAAAGCCCCCGGCTATACGCCCGACAACCCGGTCGCCACCAACTCGGTGATCGTGTGGGATGGCGCGCAGGGTCCCGGTGAACGCCACGACAAGAAGATCGTGCAGCCGTTCGGCGAGTATCTGCCGTGGCGGGGCTTCTTCAAGCACCTGTCCTCCTACGCGGACCGGGCCGGGTATTTCGTGCCGGGCACCGGTAACGGCGTCGTGCACGCGGCCGGGGTGCCGATCGGCGTCACCACCTGCTGGGAGGTGATCTTCGACCGGGCCGCCAGGGAGTCGGTGCTCGGCGGGGCCCAGCTGCTGGCGGTCCCGTCCAACAACGCCACCTTCGACGAGGCCATGAGCGCGCAGCAGTTGGCGTTCGGCAAACTGCGCGCCGTCGAGCACGATCGCTATGTGGTGGTGGCGGGCACCACCGGGATCAGCGCCGTGATCGCCCCCGACGGTAGGGAACTGGCGCGCACCGAGTGGTTCCAGCCGGCCTACCTCGACCAGCAGATCCGGCTGAAAACCGGCCTCACGCCGGCCACCAAGTGGGGCCCGGTCGTGCAATCGGTCCTGGTCATCGCTGGTTTCGCGGCGATAGTTGCGGCATTGGTCATCGCGATGATGCAGAATGGAAGGTTCGTGCCGAGAAAGTTCAGCCGTCGGATCACGAACCCCGACGGTGTCAAAGGAGCCACATGAGCCCGAGTCAGCGCACTCTGGTCATCATCCCGACCTACAACGAGCGGGAAAACCTGCCGTTGATCGTGGGACGCGTGCACCACGCGTGCCCACAGGTCCACATCCTGATCGTCGATGACGGCAGCCCCGACGGCACCGGACAGCTGGCCGATGAGTTGGCGCTGGCCGATCCGGACCGGATCCACGTCATGCACCGGACCAGCAAGGCCGGTCTCGGCGCGGCCTACCTCGCCGGGTTCGGCTGGGGACTGGGTCGCGGGTACTCGGTGCTGGTCGAGATGGACGCCGACGGCAGCCACGCCCCCGAGGAACTGTCCCGGTTGCTCGACGCCGTCGACGCCGGGGCGGATCTGGCCATCGGGTCGCGGTATGTGCCCGGCGGCACGGTGCGCAACTGGCCGTGGCGGCGGCTGGTGCTGTCCAAGACGGCCAACACCTACTCCCGGTTCCTGCTCGGGGTGAACATTCACGACATCACCGCCGGCTACCGCGCCTACCGTCGCGAGGTGCTGGAGAAGATCGACCTGGCGGCCGTCGACTCCAAGGGCTACTGCTTCCAGATCGACCTGACCTGGCGCGCGATCAACAACGGGTTCAGCGTCGTCGAGGTGCCGATCACGTTCACCGAACGCGAGCTCGGGGTGTCGAAGATGAGTGGTTCCAACATCCGCGAGGCCATGTTCAAGGTCGCCGAGTGGGGGATCCGTGGCCGCATGGACCGGGCCAGGGGCGTCGTGCGCTGATCCGAAAAAACCGCGAGCGCGCACCCTCGGGTGCGCGCTCGCGGTTTTACCGCGTTGTCAGCTACCGCGGCGCTTCGACTTGATCAGGTCGAGACGCTCCTTGAGCAGCTCTTCGAGCTCGTCGACGGAACGGCGCTCCAGCAGCATGTCCCAGTGGGTACGCGGCGGCTTCACCTTCTTCGGCTCCGGCACATCCCCCTCGATCAGGGTGCCTTCCATACCGTTGCGGCACAGCCAGGTGCCGGGGATCTCGGCGTCGTCGGCGAACGGGACGTCGAACTCCTCGCCGTTGTCGGTGCGGTAGCGGGCGACCTGACGCGGCGCCAGGTCATGGTTGCGGTCGGTCTCGTAGCTCACGGCTCCGAGGCGACTGCCTCTCAGGACACGATCAGCCATCGTCAACAACTCCTCATCACGCGATTTTGTCCGGATCTCTCAACGCACGATGACGTTGCCGAGTTCCCGACTCGACCGTCCATGATACGCCGGATGCGCTGAGCGGCCGTCTACAGTCAGGATTCATGGCAATCGCGAACCGCAGACGCACCCGTCCGCAGCCATGCCGGTGGTGCGGACGCGACGTCGCCGACGCGCATATGGGTCGACGCAGGCAGTACTGCAGACAGTCCTGCCGGCAACGCGCCTACGAACAACGCGCCCTCGTGAAGGGCACCTCGGTGGCCCCGGATTCGGTGGTCCTCACCGCCGAGGAGGCCTCGCAATTGTCCGACCGGGTTTACCAGGTTCGGTGTGCGGCCGAAGACCTGTCCATCGCGGTCGACGAGGGAGCGGCCGCCGCCGAACTACGCCAGCTGTGCGATGCGCTCATGCAGGCCGCGAAGGCGGCCGACGGCTGGCGTTAGCTCGACGGCCACGCTCTACGATTAGGTCGGTGACCACCACTTCCGACCCACAACCCACCGATTCGCCCCGCGCTTGGCGGTTCGACGACTTCGTGCTCGACACCGGCCGATACGAACTGCGGCGGGACAGCGAAGTGATCCGGGTCGAGCCCCAGGTGTTCGACGTGTTGACCCAACTGGTCAGTCACCACGACCGGTTCGTCAGCAAGGAAGAGCTGTTCGATTCGGTGTGGGGCGGCCGGTTCGTCGGCGAGGCCGCGCTCACCAGCCGGATCAAGGCGGCCCGGCGCGCGCTCGGTGACGACGGCGAGTCCCAGCGCTACATCCGCACCGTGCGTGGCCGCGGGTACCAGTTCGTCGGGACCATCGACACACCGATCGACAACCCGGGACCGGCGCAGGCCGAATCGGTGGCTCCGGCCCCCGCCGTCGCGGAGCCGCCGCGTCAGCACATCGCGTTCTGCCGGGCCGCCGACGGGGTCCGGTTGGCCTACGCGGTCGCGGGGGAGGGGCCGCCGCTGGTGCGCGCCGCGAATTGGATGACGCATCTGGGTTATGACATCGAGAGCCCGGTGTGGAGCCATTGGGTGCGTGATCTCTCGGTCAACCACAGGTTCATCCGCTACGACGAACGTGGCTGCGGGTTGTCGGACTGGGAGGCCGGCGACTTCTCGTTCGAGGACTGGGTGGCCGATCTGGAATCGGTGGTCGAGGCGCTCGGGCTGGAACGCTTTCCGCTGCTGGGTGTTTCGCAGGGTGGGGCGGTCGCCGTGGCGTACGCGGCGCGTCATCCCGAGCGGGTCAGCAGGCTGGTTCTGTGCGGTGCCTACGCGCGGGGTCGCGCGGTGCGCGCGGTGGGTGACGAGGAGAAACGGGCCGCCGCACTGGATCTGGACCTGGCCCGGGTGGGGTGGGGCCGCGACGATCCGGCGTTCCGGCAGGTGTTCGCGGCCCAGTTCCTGCCCGACGGCACCCGTGCCGACTGGGCCGCGTTCGACCAACTGCAACGCCGGACCACCTCGCCGGAGAACGCGGTGCGTTTCCTGGAGGAATTCGCCCATATCGACGTCCGGGATGCGGCCAGCGAGGTGCGTTGCCCGACCCTGGTGATGCATTCGCGCGACGACCACCGGGTCCCGATGCGGTTCGGTGAGGAACTGGCCACCCTGATCGAGGATTCCCGGCTGGTCGCACTGGCCAGCAACAACCATCTACTGACCGCGACCGAGCCGGCCTGGCAGGTGTTCCGCGATGAGGTCGACGCGTTCCTGACCGCCTGAGCCGCCGGGGAATCCGGCACCGGTCGGACGCCGGATTCTCCACGTAATCTCCATGTTTTCTCCATGTGCGGCACTGGTGGGTTCAGCCATGCTGATGGCATGAGAAAACACCTCCGTACCCTGCTGGTGGGCGCCAGCGCGATGATCGCCCTGGGCACCCTGTCCGCCTGCTCCGGCGGATCCTCGACAACCGAGGCCGGCTCATCGGCGCCGGCCACCAGCTCGGCTGCCGCCGAGCCCGCACCCCTGCCCCGCTCGGTCAGGTACATGGCCGATATGGAGTCCGACGGCAAGAAGATGACGATAGGCATCTCGGTGGACGGAACCAAGGTGACCGCCTACGCCTGCAACGGCGTCGACGACGAGTCCTGGTTCTTCGGCGATCAGGCCGACGGCAACATCGACATCACCTCCAAGTTCAAGGACACCCTCAAGGCGACCGTCACGGCCGCCGACGCCAAGGGCGACCTGACCATGAACGGGGTCAACTACCGGTTCACCGCGGCTCCGGTGGCAGACCCGGCCGGCATGTACACCGCCTCCTTCGAGGGGGTCCGGGCATCGTGGATCGTGCGCCCCGACGGCTCGGCGGTGGGCGTGCAGTTCAACGGCGGGGTCAGCGGCCGCGACTTCGAACAGGCCGAGCTGCAACAGCTCAACGCCCTGCAGTTCCAGTCCCAGGTCCGCAACAAGCGCAAGTTGCAGCAGGCCCAGCAGATCGTCCGGCTGCAGAACGGATCGCTCACCTCGAAGATCAACGGTCACGACGTGATCGCCGAACTCGTCACCGGGAACACCCGCTTCGGCTGAGCGCCGCGCGACCGTTCAGTGCCCCGCCGGCCGGCCCGGCGGGGCACTGCCGTCGTTGTCCCGGTTGCGCTCAGCCGGATTACAACCCTTACCGCCGATCCGCGCCCTACGTAATGTCAGGTCACCGTGACCAGTCCCACCGTCCTGACGGCCCCGGCCGCCAAACGCCGGCCGAGTCAACGCACCTGGGGTGCCGTCCGGCTGATCTCGCCGGTGGTGCTGCTGGTGGTGTGGCAGGCGGCCAGCGCCGTCGGCCTGATCCCGCAGGACGTTCTGCCGGCCCCCTCGCTGATCGCCGAGGCCGGCATCGAACTGATCCGCAACGGCCAACTGGCCGACGCGCTGCAGGTGTCCGGGCTGCGGGTGATCGCCGGGCTGGTGCTGGGCGGGGTCGTCGGGGTGGCGCTGGGCACCGCGGTCGGGCTGTCCCGCTGGCTGGAGGCCACCGTCGACCCGCCGATGCAGATGGTGCGCGCGCTGCCACATCTGGGTCTGATCCCGCTGTTCATTCTGTGGTTCGGCATCGGTGAGCTGCCCAAGGTGCTGCTGGTCGCGCTCGGGGTGAGCTTTCCGCTGTATCTCAACACCTTCTCGGCGATCCGCCAGGTTGACCCCAAACTGTTCGAAACCGCCCAGGTTCTCGGCTTCTCGTTCTGGCAGCGGTTCCGGACGATCATCGTGCCGAGCGCGGCACCGCAGGTGCTGGTGGGCCTGCGCCAGTCCCTGGCGATCGCCTGGCTGACCCTCATCGTCGCCGAACAGATCAACGCCGACAAGGGAATCGGCTTCCTGATCAACAACGCCCGCGATTTTCTGCGCATCGACATCATCATCTTCGGTCTGATCGTCTACGCGCTGCTGGGAATCGGCACCGACGCCATCGTCCGGATGCTGGAACGACGAGCCCTGAGGTACCGCGCATGACCGTGATCATCGAACCGACCACCCCGAAGAACACCGTCGCCGGCGAACTGCGGGGGGTGGACAAATGGTACGGCGAGCATCATGTGCTCAAGGACGTGTCGGTCCGGATCGGCCGCGGTGAGATCGTCGCACTGATCGGGCGCAGCGGTTCCGGGAAATCGACGGTGCTGCAGGTCCTTTCGGGGCTGTCCACCGACCACACCGGTGAGCGGGTGGTGACCGGGGCGCCGGCGCTGGCCTTCCAGGAGCCGCGGCTGTTTCCCTGGCGCGATGTCCGGACCAACGTCGCCTACGGGCTGGTCCGCAGCGGGCTGTCCCGTGGGCAGGCACTGGCCCGGGCCGACCGGGCTCTGGCCGACGTGGGTCTGGCCGACCGCGGCCGGGTGTGGCCGCTGACGCTGTCCGGCGGTCAGGCCCAACGGGTTTCGCTGGCCCGGGCCCTGGTCGCCGAGCCGGAGCTGTTGCTGCTCGATGAGCCGTTCGGCGCTCTCGACGCGCTGACCCGGCTCAGCATGCGCACCCTGCTGCTCGACCTGTGGCGCGAGCACGGGTTCGGCGTCCTGCTGGTCACCCACGACGTCGACGAGGCGGTCGCACTCGCCGACCGGGTACTGGTACTCGAGGACGGCGAGGTGGTGCACACTCTCGACATCTCCGACGCCCGACGGTCTCCAGGTGATCCCTCCGCCGCCACCGAACGTTACCGGGCCGAGTTGCTCGACAAGTTGGGCGTCGCGCTCTGATGCCCAGACACGAAATGAGGGTCATGCTCACATCGAGCCGAATGCTCGCGGCGCTGGTAGTTGTTGCCGGGTTGCTCACGGGTTGTGTGACGCGCCAGGACAGTTCGGGGCCGCAGGCGGCCGCGGAAACGGTTCCGCTGTCCGAATTGTCCGGGCTGACCCTGCAGGTCGGGGACCAGAAGGGCGGCACCGAGGCGTTGCTGCGGGCGGCCGGCGCACTCGACGGGCTGCCGTATCAGGTGGCGTTCTCGACGTTCACCTCCGGCCCGCCGCAGATCGAGGCCGCGACCGCGGGCAAGATCGATTTCGCGGTCACCGGTAACACGCCGCCGATCTTCGGCGCGGCCTCCAACGCCAAGGTCAAAGTGGTCTCGGCCTACGACGGTGGTGGTTTCGGCGATCAGGTCCTTGTGCCGACAGACTCACCCGTCCGGTCCGTCGCGGACCTGCGGGGTAAGAGCATCGCCATTGCGAAAGGCAGTTCGGCACACGGTCATACGCTGGTCCAGCTGGACCGCGCCGGGCTCAGCCCGACCGATGTCAAGCTGGTGTTCCTGCAGCCGGCCGATGCCCTGACGGCGTTCAAACAGCATCGCGTGGACGCCTGGGCGGTGTGGGACCCCTACACCGCCCAGGCCGAGAAGGAGTTGCCGGTGCGCAGTATCGCGCGGGCGACCGGCATCACGAACGGCGCGGGGTTCGGGGTGGCGTCCGATGCGGCCCTGGCCGACCCGAAGCGCAACACAGCGCTGGCCGACCTGCTGGTGCGTTACGCCAAGGCGGTGCAGTGGGCCAGCACCCATCGCGAGCAGTGGGCGGCGCGCTACGCCGCCGACGTCGGCCTGGAACCGGCCGTCGCGGCCACCGCGCAGGGCCGCAGCCTGCGTCTGCCCACCGACCTGTCCGATCAGCTGGTCGCATCCGAGCAGGAGATGGCCGACCTGTTCGGCAAATCAGGCCAGATCGCCTCGACGCCCAACTTCGCCGACTTCGTCGACCGCCGCTATCACGATGCGTTGGCGCCGCTCTACCTCAACCGCAGCTAGGAAGGTGCGTCCGTGACCGCAGCCCAAGACAGTTCGCCCGCTCCGCAGGCCAAATTCTTCTGGTTTCTGCCCACCGCCGGCGACGGCCGGTCGATCGTCGGGTCCTCGCATGCGTCCTCGCAGCAGTCCGTCCCGGACGGCTTCCGGGCGCCGACCCGTCGTTACCTGGCCGAAATTGCAAGGGCGGCAGACCGTCTGGGCTACGAAGGGGTGCTCACCCCGACCGGGACCTGGTGCGAGGACGCCTGGCTGACCACGTCGGCGCTGCTCGCCGAGACCGAACGGCTCAAATTCCTGGTGGCGTTCCGGCCCGGTCTGGTGCCCCCGACGCTGGCGGCCCAGCAGGCCGCCACCCTGCAGCGGTTCTCGGAGGGCCGGGTGCTGCTCAACGTGGTGAGCGGCGGCGACGACGTGGAGCAGCGCCGGTTCGGCGATTGGCTCAGCCACGACGAGCGGTACTCGCGCACCGGTGAATTCCTGCACATCGTCAACACGCTGTGGCGCCAGGGCGGCGACGAGTCGCTGAATTACCAGGGCAAGCACTACACCGTGGCCGACGCCAGGGTGTCCGCGCCGCCGGATCCGCTGCCGCGGATCTACTTCGGCGGCTCGTCGGCGGCGGCGCTGCCGATCGCGGCCGACCACGTCGACGTGTACCTCACCTGGGGTGAGCCGCCGCAGGCCGCGGCCGCCAAGGTCGAACAGGTCCGCAACCTGGCCGCCGAGCGGGGTCGCACCGTCCGGACCGGTATCCGCCTGCACACCATCTCGCGGGACACTTCGGCGGCGGCCTGGGCGGTGGCCGATGAGCTGTTGTCCGCGTTGGACCCCGAGCAGATTGCCAAAGCGACGGCACTGCACGCCAAATCGGAGTCGGAGGGCCAGCGCCGGATGACGGCCCTGCACGGCGGCCGCGTCGACAAACTGGAGATCTACCCGAATCTGTGGGCCGGTGTCGGCCTGGTCCGGGGTGGCGCAGGCACCGCGCTGGTGGGCAGCCATGAAGAGGTCGCCAACCTGATCCACGAATACCACTCACTGGGTTTCGATGAGTTCATCCTCTCCGGTTACCCGCACCTGGAGGAGGCGTACTGGTTCGCCGAGGGCGTGCTGCCGATCCTCAGACGCAAGGGCATCGCCTGACCTAGGGTCGGACCGGGCGCCTACTCCGGCGGGCAGGTGAACTGGGTGCCCACCCCGACCGGCGGGGGACCCGATTTGAGGCACCCGAGCGGTTCGACCCCTTTCGCACTGATCAGCACCCCGGATTGGTGCGCATAGTTGACGCACACCACGGATTCGGCGTCGCTACGGCACCGGTAGTCACCGAAGGCCAGTGACTGGCCGGGCGCCAGCTCGGCACCGTCACCGTAGGTGAACTGGCCCGGATCGCCGTGCAGGGAGCCGATGTCGAGCGAGGGTCCGGGGAAGTCCACCCACCCGGCCACCCAGTTGCCCTCGACATCCGACGGTTTCTCCGGCAGGCCGTCGGCCTTGACCAGGCAGGACAACTGGCCGTTGGCCAGTGCGGTGGTCGCGCACCGGGCCACGCCCGACGGCGCCGCAAATGCCACATCTTCGCCGAGATCGGTGGATTCGCCGTCGCGCGTCGCGGTGTGAAATCCCGCCGCGTCGGCTGGGGTCCCCGCCTCGATCCACCTGATCACCTGCGTCATCGGTGTCCCGGCGGCAGGCGCCGCGCTGGGAAGTGGGGAGGTGGTCGTGGGCTTGGCGCTCGTCGTGTGCGTCGTACTGGCGGGCACCGACAATCGGGGCTGGGTCGTCGGTTCGGCTTCACGACCGCCACCCAACGAACATCCCGCCAGGAGCACAGACGCCGCGATGATCACAGCAGTCCGCATACCGCCAGGCTAGTCACCCCGGCCGGAGACACTGCCCGGGCGGGGTGCGGGTGCCACTGTTTCGCTACCGTCGGCGTATGCATGAGCGGACCGTTCGGGCCACGATCAGCACGGGAATCGTCGAGGGATTCACCAGGGACGGCGTCCACCGGTGGCGTTCGATCCCGTATGCGCGGCCACCGGTGGGTCCGCTGCGGTTGCGCGCCCCACGCCCCGCCGAGCCGTGGCCGGGGGTGCGGTACTGCCACGGATTCGGTTACTGCGCGCCGCAGCAGCGCCGCTACACGCTGGTCGGGGTCGGCAGGTACCAGCCGATGAGCGAGGACTGCCTCACCGTCAACGTGGTGGCGCCGGAATCGGCGTCCTCCGACGGTCCACTGCCGGTGATGTTCTTCGTGCACGGCGGCGGCTACATCCTGGGGAGCTCGGCGACGCCGGTTTACGACGGCGCCGCCCTGGCCCGCCGGGGCTGTGTCTACGTGTCGGTCAATTACCGGCTGGGCGCGCTGGGCGCCATGGACCTGTCCGCCCTGTCGACTCCCGAGCATCCGATCGACGACAACCTGTTCCTGCGCGATCTGGTGCTGGCCCTGCGGTGGGTGGCCGACAACATCGCGGTGTTCGGCGGTGACCCCGACAATGTGACGATCTTCGGCGAGAGCGCAGGCGCGCAGGCCGTCACCACCCTGCTGGCGGTGCCGCAGGCCGAAGGGCTGTTCGCCAGGGTGATCGCGCAGAGCCCGGCCAGCGGGATGGTCAGCTCGTCGGATGCGGCGGCCGGGCTGGCCGCCCAGTTCGCCGATCTGGTAGACCCGGGCGGGGACGATCCGGCCGGCGCCGTCAAGGCCGCCGGGCCCGGTGATCTGGGCAGGGCACTGAACACGCTCATCACCCGGAGCCTGACGGATATGCCCGGGGCGTTCGCGGTGGGGCCGACCCACGGCACTGAGTTCCTGCCCGCCGACCCGGTCGAGGCGATGGCCGACGGTAGTGCGCACCGGTTGCCGCTGATCGTCGGCAACAACGCCGAGGAGGGTCGGCTGTTCACCCGATTCCTCACGCTGCTGCCGACCAACGAGCGGATGATCGAGAAGCTGTTCGACGGCGCCGAACCCGAGGAGCGCAGTCGGATAGTCGCGGCCTACCCGGACTATCCCAGCAGCGCGGCCTGTATCCGGCTGGGGGGCGATTTCGCCTTCGGATCGGCCATCTGGCAGCTCGCCGAGGCTCACAGCCGGCACGCGCCAACGTTCGTGTACCGCTACGACTACGCCCCGCGCACCCTGCGCTGGTCCGGTCTGGGTGCCACGCACGCGATGGAATTGCTCGCCGTATTCGACACGTACCGAACGCGATACGGCTCGATGCTGGCCGCCGTCGGTGACCGGCGTTCGGCCAGACGGGTCAGCCGCGATGTCCAGTCCCGGTGGCGCGAGTTCGGCCGGACCGGCCTGCCCGGCAACGGCTGGCCCGGCTACACCGCCGAGGACCGTTCGGTATACGTGTTCGACGCCCGCCCGGGCGTCGAGTCCGATCCGCACGCCGAGCGGCGGCAGGCCTGGGAGGGGTTCACGCTGGCCGGGCGCTGACTATGCGCGATCGGCTGCGCGGCGCGCCGCGGTGTGATTGCGTGAGCGGGTGAGCTACCCCCTCGATCCGCTCACCGCCGACGAGTTCACCGCGGTGGCAGCGGCATTGCGCAGTGAACACGGCGTCGGCGAGGGCTGGCGGATCACCGCGGTCGAACTCGTCGAGCCGTCCAAAGCCGAACTCGCGGCCTTCGACGACGGCGGTGCCACCCCGCCGCGGCGGGCCGCGGTGATCTGCCTGGACCGGGCGGCCAACGCCACCTACAAGGGCGTGGTGTCGCTGACCGGGGGGAGGGTCGAGACCTTCGACCGGGTCCCCGGGGTGCAGGCCAACTTCACCGTCGACGAATTCGTGGAATGCGATGAGGTGCTGCGCAGCCACCCCGAGGTGATCGCGGCCCTGGCCAGACGCGGTATCACCGACATCGACAACGTGTTCATGGACACCTGGACCTACGGCGACGCCGTAGCCCCGCCCGAGTACCGGGACCGCCGCATCGGCTGGTCGGACACCTGGTACAAGTCCGCGCCGGGCGCCAACCCGTACGCGCACCCGGTCAGCGGCCTGCACTGCGTCATCGACCTCAACGCCATGCAGGTGCTGCGGGTCGAGGATGACGGAAGCAACGAAAGACCCGACGTCATGGGTGAATACGTGCCGCATCACATCCCGGACCGGATCCGGTCCGGCTGGGACCGGGAGCCGCTCACACCGTTGCACATCACGCAGCCGGACGGGCCGTCGTTCACGCTCGACGGCAACCTGCTGACCTGGCAGAACTGGTCGCTGCGGATCGGCTTCAACCACCGCGAGGGGATGACGCTGCACACCGTGCGCTACCGCGACGGTGCGGCGAATCGCTCGGTGGCCCACCGGATGTCGTTCGCCGAGATGGTGGTGCCGTACCGGGATTCCTCGGTTGATCACTACCGGCGCACCGCGTTCGACATCGGCGAGTGGGGCCTGGGGTTCATGACCACGTCGCTGGAGTTGGGTTGTGACTGCCTCGGCGAGATCCGGTACCTGGATGCGGTGCTGCACAACAGCAAAGGTGAGCCATACACCATCACCAACGCTGTCTGCATCCACGAGGAGGACAACGCCGTGCTGTGGAAGCACGTCGACCACGATGCGGGTGCCGAGGTGCGCCGGATGCGGCGGCTGACCATCTCCTCGCATGTGACCGTGGCCAACTACGAATACCTGATGTACTGGCGGCTCCACCAGGACGGCAACATCGAGTGCGAGGTCCGGGCCACCGGGATCATGGTGACCACACCGGTTCCCGAGGGGCGGCCGCACCCCAACGGCACCCTGGTCGACGAACGCACCTATGCACCGTTCCACCAGCATTTCCTGATCGCCCGGCTGGATCTGGACATCGACGGCAGTGACAACACGGTCTACATGACCGAGTCGCACACCGAACCGGTCGGCCCGGACAATCCGTACGGCCTGTCGCTGGTGGTCCGCGACCGGCCGCTGCGCACCGAGGACGAGGGCCGCCAGGACGTCGATTTCGCCACTCAGCGGGCGTGGAAGGTGGTCAACACCAACGTCGTCAACGGACTGGGCACCCACCCGTCCTACAAGCTGATCCCCACCGGGGCGATCCCGCCGATGTTCGACCCGTCCTCACCGGTGCTGCGCCGCGCCAACGCCATCGGCCACACCCTGTGGGTCACCCCGAACCGCCCCGACGAACGTTGGCCGGCTGGGGAATTCGTCAACCAGTCGGCCGTCGATACCGGGCTGGGCGAGTGGACCAAAGCCAACCGGTCGATCGAGAACACCGATGTGGTGCTGTGGTACGTCTTCGGTATCCACCACATCACCCGGCCCGAGGACTGGCCGGTGATGCCCGTCGACATCGTGTCGTTCTGGCTCAAGCCCTACGGCTTCTTCGACCGCAACCCCGCGCTGGACGTGGCGGCCACACCGCCCGAGGGCTGCGCGCACACCGCGGCCAGGGCCGCGCACCATTAGGTGTCCGGTTATTCGCACAGCGCGTCGGGCGGCGCATCAATGATGTTGCACGGCGATGAACATGCCACCGGCGGCCGTGATCAACACAATGTCGATGAGGTAACCGTAGGTGCCGGGGCGCAATCGTTGCACCATTCGGCGAACGAGGAACGGCCCGATCATCAATGCGGTTCCGATGGCCAGTCCGCGGATGACGATGCCTGTGGTCAAAGCCCCGAGTTGACCGAAGGTGGCCAGTTTGGCGATGTACAGCAGGAGCGCGCTGGCCGCTTCGGAACCGAGGAATGCACCACCGCTCAGTCCATACCCGGTGAAAATCGGCACGCTCAGTGGCCCGGTCGACAGGACCAGACCGGTCAGGAAGCCGACGACCGCACCGGCGATGCCGAGCTGCCACAGACGTACGCGCCATGCCCGCGCGGCGGCGATATGGCGGATCGGAATCGTGGCGAGAAAGAAGACGCCCAATGCACCGTCGACGATCTTGGGTGAGATGGTCAGCAGGGTGTGCGCACCGAGAACGGCAGCCGGCGCACCGGGTAGGGCATATGCGAACACCGAACGCCAACGTATTTGTCGCCACCATGCGGCCACGCGACCGACGTTGGCCAAGACCGCTGCGATACCCATCATCGGCACCGCCTCCCGGGGGCCGTACATCAGCACCAGCACCGGCAGCAGTACCAATGATGAACCGGTGCCGACCAGGCCACCGAGAGCCCCTGCCGCCAAGGCGAGAACGAATACGCTACCGAGAGCCAGCATCCTGTGCCCTTCGCACGTCATAAACTTCCGCGGTCGGTGTTCAGGCAGACGCTTTCGTGTAACCACCGTCGATGTTGTAGGCGACGCCGGTGATCCAGGCGCCATGGTCCGATGCGAGGAAGGCGGCGAGGGCGGCCACTTCCTGCGGCCGGCCGAATCTGCCCATCGGCACATCACGTTTGGCTATACCGTCGAGGACGGCATCGATGGTCGGCGTCATTTCGTCCAGCATGGACTCGGCCATCCGCCGCCAGAGCGGGGTGTCGATGCGCGCGGGGCAGATGCTGTTCACCGTGACGGCAGGCGCCAGTTCAAATGAGAGAGTCTTCGAAAACGCCAGTACTGCCGCTTTTGCCGCGTTGTAGTCGCCGCGGCCCGCCGGTGGCTGGTGGCCGTTGACCGAGGAGATGTTGATGATCCGCCCGTAGTCGCTTTCGAGGAGGTGCGGTATCGCAGCCCGCGAACAGCGGACCGCGCTCATGAGGGAGGTTTCCAGCATGGCGGCCCATTCGGCATCCGCGGTACGCCAGTCATGGCCCATCACCGAGTCGCCGACATTGTTGACGAGGATGTCGATCTTGCCGTAGCGACGGGCGACCGCCTCGGTGAATTCTTCTACCGTTGCCGTACTGCAAAGATCACCTTGAAAGACGAACGGGGCCTCACCCTCGGTCGAGATTTCAGCGGCGGTCTTGTCCAAGGCTTCTCGACCGCGCGCCCCAATCGCCACCCGTGCTCCCAGCTGCGCGAACTCATGTGCGATAGCGCGGCCGATTCCTTTACTACCACCGGCGACGAGGGCGACTCGACCGGTGAGATCGACGTTCAACTGGACTCCTGGCTGTAGGTTGTCGAGAGTGCTGTGTTCTTGACTAGTCAAGTAGAAGGCAGCGTACCCGCACAGGGCCGCCACGGCACGCCTATTGCGGAGTTCGCGTCATGGCACATGCGCTGTTCGAGCGGCTATCGCAGTTCGATCACCAGGTCGACGGCGTCCGGCCGTAGCCAGGTCTCCCCGAACTCGATCACTCGGCCCGACCTGCGATCTTCGAGGATCGCGGAGAGGCGGTGCACCATGGGTGCGCCGCGAAGCTCAAGCTGGGTCGCGATCTCTGCCGGGGCCGGCCGCAATTCGACCTTTGCCCACGCGCGGATCGGTTCGATCCCGTAGTGCTCGGCCAGCACTTCATTCAGTGAGGCCTCGTTCGACAGGCGTGAGCGGAACCGGGGCAGGAGGTCACCTGGCAGGTAACTGGTGGTACACCCGGCGATGAGGCCGTCGATGAATCTACGACGCACCAAAACGAATACCCGCTGCCCTTTGTCGATCTTCAACTGGTCAGCAATGCCCTGCGAGGCGGGACGCTCCCGGATGGAGACGGTGGCGATGCCCGGGGCGCCGCCGGCCGCTCGTACGCTCGCACTCCAACTCGGTGACGAATTCGGGCTGACCACGTAAGGCAGACGGCGTGCGACGAACGTCCCTTTGCCCTGACTGCGTCGAACCACGTACCGGCGCTCAAGCTCCTCCAGGACCGCCTTGGCGGTGAGCCGGTTCATCCCGAATCGCTTGGCGAGTTCGTGTTCCGACGACACCTGCGTCCCAGGTGCCATCGATGCGAACTCGTGCTGGAGCAGATTGGCGATCGATTGATAACGCGGGCCTTCGTCCACCAAGAAGCAACCCGTCCTTTCCGAGCCTCCGCGGTGGGATGTGCGACCCCTACCGCGACCCTGACGCGGTGCTCCGCCGCTACCCCCGCACGTGCTCGGAAAAACTGTACTGCACCAGCGCAGCGGGAGCTCCGGCCGAGCCATCCGCACCCCCGTGGGGCGCAACCATCGCATTGCGACGGACAAACGTATGAGTGCACTTGACTAGTCAAGTCGATGGTGTTTTAGTGGTCTGCAGCCCAGATCACAGAAAGGCCCCCGAGTTGTCCAGCCCCCACTTTTCCGTTGAAGACACCCTCGAAATCCTTCGCGTCGCCGAGCAGAGCCCCTACGAGGACGAGGCGGTGAATCAGCTACAGCACGCGCTGCAAACCGCACAGCAGGCCCGCGATGATCACCGTGACGACGTCATGATCGCGGCGGCCCTTCTGCACGATATCGGCCGTGCACCAGCGGTTCTCAGTCATTACGGGCACGGTGTACATGAGGAGATCGGTGCGGTGTTCTGCGCCGAGCACATCTCGGAGCGGGCGGCATACCTGGTCGGCCAGCATGTGCCAGCCAAACGCTATCTCGTCGCCACGCAGCCGACGTATGCTGACACCCTTAGTCCAGCTTCAGTCAGATCCCTTGCCCGCCAAGGGGGTCCGATGACAGCCGAAGAAGTTGCCGAATTCCGGGCACACAGGTTCCACGAGGATGCAGCGCAGCTGCGCTACTGGGACGACCGGGCGAAAGACTCCACCGCCACCACCGACGATCTGCCGTCCTACAGCGAGGTGTTGCGGCGGGTTTGGATCGACACGTCGCGCTCTGATCGGTTCTGACACTCATGCACGAGTCGACACTCCTATGCGAGCCGCCGCCAATCGATCTCGGCCCGGCACCGACCGCGGTCGTACAGCCTTCGAGCGCTGCATCACTACGAGCCGTCCACGGCGCTTACGCTGCCGGCCTGATCGCGCCTACCGTTATCGGTCACCGCCAGGGAATCGTAAAGCTGGCCACCAAACACAATCTCATCGTTGACAATTGGGTGTTCCACGAAGTCGACGGCGATGAGTCCGCCGCCGATCTAGCGGTCTCGCTGGCAGCAGGTGGCGAGGTGGCGATGATGGTCAAAGGAAACATCAAAACCGACGTCCTGATGCGCGCCGTACTGCAGAACCGACGTGATGCAGGAACCTTGGCCGGCCGGCTCAGCCACATCTTCGCCGTCTACCTGCCAGAAGAGATCTATCACAAGCCCCTCTATATCACCGACGGAGCCATCAACGTCGCACCGTCTCCGGATCTCAAGCGAGTCATCGCCGACAACGCGATCGATTTCGTGCAGTCGATGGGGATCCCACGTCCCAAAGTGGCGGTACTTTCAGCTACTGAAACGGTCAACGTAGCCGTCCCGTCGTCGATAGCTGCGGCGGACGTCGGTGCCCGCATCGCCGATCGTGCGGACGTGTTGGGTCCTGTGGCGCTGGACATCGCACTCTCGGGCGACGCCGCAGCCGTCAAAGGGATTACGTCGCCGGTCGCCGGCGACGCCGACCTGCTGGTCTGCCCAAACATCGAAACCGCGAACGGCGTTGTGAAGATGGCCGCTCGCAACCCTCGAACAGTCATCGCTGGACTTGTGGTGGGCGGGAGCTACCCGATCGCGCTCCCGTCGCGCGGTGATTCTCACCAGTCGCAGCTGGCCTCCTGCGGGCTGGGGCGCAGGTACCTGGCATGGCTCCAACACAACCTGAAACGCCGTTGAACAGCTGCTTTTAACGCCCTGGCCCCCTCCGGCCACCTCGGTGTGGCCGCTGATGACCATCCCCCGAATGGAAGTCTCCTATGGCATTGTCGCCTAATCTCCAGCACACCGGTATCCGGCCTCTTGATCAACTTCGTCGTTGGCGAATCCAGATATTCGCCGTGACATGGCTGGTTTACTTCGCTCTCTATTTCACCCGCCAGGCGTTCTCCACGGCGAAGGTGGGGATTCTCGATGACCCATCGATGTCAGCTATGACCGAGCCGTTGATGGGCGTTCTCGACGCAACCTATCTGGCCGCATACGCGGTCGGACAGTTCGTCTGGGGCACCCTCGCCGACCGGTTCGGTCCGCGCCGCGTCCTGCTGGTCGGCCTGGCGGTATCCGCGGTTTCTGCGACTCTGATGGGGTTCACCACCGCGATCATCGGGTTCGGGCTCCTCATGGTTGCACAAGGCTTGGCGCAGTCTTCGGGCTGGGCGCCCTTGTGCAAGAACATGTCGGCGTTCTTCGCCGTCAGCGAGCGCGGCCGGGTGTTCGGTTGGTGGACCACCAACTATGCACTGGGCGGGCTGGTCGCCGGACCGTTCGCAGGTTGGTGGGCATACAGCGTGTTCCACAACTGGCGGGCAGCATTCATATCAACGGCGGCCGTTGTCGCTCTGATTCTGATGATCACCGCTATCGCACAACGTGATACACCGAAGGCAGTAGGTTTGGGTGACGTCGACATCGACGACTGGGCAGCCCGCCGTAAGGGGCACCCGAATGCGCACGGCGTTGCAGATTCGGTTGAGATTGTCGACGGTCCCGACGAATCGGTCGTCGACGGCGCGAAGCCGGCTGAGGTGGGAATCCTTCGCGGCATCCGTGACTCGTTCCTCGTCGCCGTCCGTGACCGGATGGTCCTGCGACTCGGTCTCGCATACTTCTTGTTGAAGCCGTCGCGCTATGCAATCCTGCTGTGGGGGCCGATAATCGTATTGAAGCGTGCCCCCCAGGTAACAGACCTTGAGGCGGTCATCGTCCCGGTCACCTTCGGCGTTGGCGGTGTGCTGGGCCCGATCCTCATCGGCTGGGCCTCCGACCGCTTGTTCCAGTCGCGACGTATTCCAGCCACCGTCATCAGCGTGGTCATCTTGGCCGTGGCGTCGGCCGCCTTCGTGCCACTCACCTCGACCGGCGACATCGCCATGATCGCAATAATTCTGGGGCTGATCGGTCTGAGCATGTACGCGGCGGACTCCGTCCTCTCCGCAACCGCGGCCGTCGATTTCGGAACGAAGGAGCATGCAGGGGCCGCCGTAGGATTCGTCAACGGATCGGGATCCGTCGGTGCGATCCTCGGCGGACTCATACCCGGGTTTATCGGCCCCGAGGCGTTGTTCTACTCCTTCGCGGCGCTGGCCCTGCTCACTGGTGTGCTGCTGCTCCCGTCATGGCGCCTACGTGCCGCGACCGCATAGGCCGAACGCAGGATGAAGACGTCAGAAAACCCAGCAGTCGCCCTGATCGGTCCGGGGGCGATCGGCACGACCATCGCGGCGGCACTTCACGAGGTCGGGCGCACGCCGACGATCTGCGGCCGTTCGGCGCACGACTGCCTGGTGCTGCGCGACGACGCCGATCGTGTCGTTGTCCCAGGACCCGTGCGGATTGACCCTGCCGAGATAAAGAACACGTTCGACCTGGTATTCGTCGCGGTCAAGTCGACACAAGTTCAGGCGGCCGCGCCGTGGCTGTCCGCACTGTGCGGCGCACACACCGTTGTCTGTGTGCTGCAGAACGGTGTTGAGCAGACATCGCTTGTCGCTCCGTACTCGTCCGGCGGTCCGGTGCTGCCCTCGGTGGTGTGGTTTCCCGCTCAACGCGAATCCGATGGTTCGGTGTGGCTGCGCGGCAAAGCACGCCTGACCCTGCCGGACACCCCAGAGGCAGGCGTGGTGCTCTCGGCTTTACACGGCACCCGATGCTCGGTCGATGTCGCGATGGATTTCACGTCGGTCGCGTGGCGAAAGCTGCTACAGAACGCGGTTGCCGGGCTGATGGTGCTGGCGGGTCGCCGCGCCGGCATGTTCGCCCGCGCCGACATCGCCGAGCTCGCTCTGGCGTACTTGCGGGAATGCCTTGAGGTTGCCCGCGCCGAGGGGGCGACGCTGGGCGACGAAGTACCGCAAGCGATCATCGATGGGTTTCAGAGGTCCCCGGCCGATTTGAGCACCTCCATCCTCGCCGACCGACAGGCCGGCCGTCCCCTCGAATGGGACAGCCGGAACGGGGTCGTACTGCGACGTGGACGTTCTCGCGGCATCCCCACGCCAATCGGCGATCTGGTGGTGCCGCTCTTGGCGGCCGCCAGCGACGGACCCGGCTAGTCGTCGAGCCCGCTGGCTCATCGGCCCTGCAGTTACTCTGGCCAAATGGAACGCCACGACCGCTTCACCTTGCGGGCGGCGCGCGCCGCGGTCGACGGCGTGGCGATCTCCAACTGCTATGTCACGATCCACAACGGCGTCATCGAGGCGGTCGGTCAAGACGCACCGCCAAGGGCGACGGTCATCGACCTCGGGCAGGTCGACCTCCTCCCTGGCCTCGTTGACCTTCACTCCGACGCTCTGAACCCTCGCAGTCAACCGCGCCCCCGAACCCGATTCCCGCTGGACGCGACGCTTCTACAGGTCGACGCCGAAGCCGTGGCAAACGGAGTCACGACCCAATGCCTGTGCCTGACAGTCGACGACGACCTGCAGACCTCGAACGACATTGCCGACCCCAGCGATTGGCTGAATGCCCTCAAGTCGCAGAAAAGGCATCTCCGAGCCGACACGATGCTCCACGTCAGGTTCGAGCTGAGCGCCGAACGATGGTGTTTGAGCCAGGACTTGGCCGACCCGGCTTTCACCAGGATCGTCTCTTACATGAACCACGCTCCCGGTGTCGGCCAATACAGCCGTGACAGTTCGGCGTGGGATCAGGCCAATCTTCGATGCCGCGACGGAAATCCCGTAGATCGCAAGCGATTCGCCACCGCGCGGGCTGGGCGTGCTCGGGATGTGTCGTCCCGACGACAAGAGGCGGCCATGCTCGCGACAGACGCCGGTCTGCGTCTGGCTTCACACGACGACCTCACCCGCCAGGACGTCATCGAGGCGGACCGCGCCGGCGCCTCGATATGTGAATTTCCGTTGACCCTCGAGGCAGCCGTCGAAGCCCAGCGCGCCGGCCTTCACGTCGTGATGGGTGCGCCCAACGCATGGCGCGGTAGCTCGCACCTGTCCTGGCTGTCAGCCCGGGACGCGATAGCGGAAGGTGTCGTAAACGCCCTGGTGTCCGACTATCACCCGGCGTCGCTGATTCACGCGGTCTACGGCCTCGCCGAAGACGGCGACCTTCCGTGGGCGACCGCCGTCAAACTCGTCACCGACGGACCGGCCGTGGTGGGTGGCTTTCCCGACCGGGGCCGGATTGCCGAAGGGTTCGCTGCCGATCTGACCGCTGTCGACATCTCTGCCGGTCTACCGGTCGTGAAGCAGGCCTGGCGCGCCGGCTCACCCTTGATGGGTCTTTGTTGAAGCATCGACGCGCGGTGTGAGGGTCGAAGGCGGAACGCCGCCGCCCCAGGGCTGCGCACCAATAGTTGACACCCGTCAGGTGTGATCGGGGCCACTGCTAAGTTGCCTGTGTGCATCCGACTCAGAACGCCGTTCTCGACCGCCCCGACGATCTGACCTGCGAGTGGCTCACCGCGGCGATCGGCGCGGCTCCCGTCGCCGGATTCAGTTTCGAACGGATCGGCACCGGGCAGATGAGTGAGTGCTACCGGGTGGCGCTCGACTACGCAGCTGGTGCGTCGGGCCCCGCGTCGGTTGTGCTCAAGGTCGCGGCCACCGATCCCAGCAGCCGTCAGACCGGGTTGGCGCTGGGTCTCTACGAACGCGAGGTGCTGTTCTACACCGAGGTGGCACCGGGCCTGGGCGGCCCCATCGCCGCCTGCCATCACGCCGCCTTCGATGCGGACACCGGGGCGTTCGATCTGCTGCTCGGGGACGCCGCGCCCGCGGTTGTCGGGGACGAGATCCGCGGTGCGACAGTCGAACAGGCCGCACTCGCACTCGCCGAGCTGGGGCGGGTGCACGGCCCGATCCTCGGTGACGCGGCGTTGGCGCAGGCGCAGTGGCTCAACCGCGACGCGCCGGTGACCCAGGCGATGATCTCGGGTCTGTATGCCGCGTTCGCCGAGCGGTACGACACCCTGATCACCCCGGAGCACCGCCGGGTGTGCGAACGGCTGGTCGAGAGCTTCGATGCCTATCTGGCCGCCGAGGGCGAACCGGGCCGGCCGCAGGGCCTGGTGCACGGGGACTATCGGCTCGACAACATGCTCTTCGGTGAGCCGGGCGCCGACCGGCCGCTGACCGTGGTGGACTGGCAGACCGTCACCTGGGGTCCGGCGCTGACCGATGCCGCCTACTTCCTGGGTTGTGCGCTGCCGGTTCAGCAGCGCCGTGATCATTACGACACGCTGCTGCGGGCCTATCACGACGCGCTCGGCCCGGACTCGCCGCTGAGCCTGGACCAGGTCCGTGACGGGGTCCGGCGGCAGAGCTTCTTCGGCGTGATGATGGCGATCATCTCCTCGATGCTGGTCGAACGCACCGAGCGCGGCGATCAGATGTTCATGACCATGCTGGACCGGCACTGCAGCCATGTGCTCGACACCGGTGCGCTGGATACCCTTGCGCCGCCGGAGGTTCCGCAGCCGCTGGTGGTCTCACCGGAGGACGAAGGCGCCCACGCCGGCACCGACGAGCCGATGTGGAACGAGAGCTGGTACTTCGACTTCACCGATGCCGCGGCCGGGTTCGGCGGCTGGATTCGTCTCGGGCTGGTGCCCAACCAGGACGCGGCGTGGATCAACGTGATGTTCTGCGGACCGGGCCTGCCGACCATCGCGCTCAACGACTTTCACGCCGCGCCGCCGGCTGAGGTGACCGCGGTCAGCGGGGACGGGATCACCCTCGGCCTGCACGCGATCGAGCCGCTGCGGACCTACCGGGTGGCCGCAGCGGGCACTGGCCAGGCCCATGAGGATCCGGCGGCGCCGCTGCGTGGCGAATCGGGCCGGCCCGTCGACGTCTCGATGGACTTGACGTGGACCACCAGCGGTACGCCGTACCAGTACCGCATCACGCCGCGCTATGAACTGCCGTGCACGGTGTCGGGCACCGTGACGGTGGGGGAGCAGGGCTACGTCGTCGATGCGGTACCAGGGCAGCGCGACCATTCCTGGGGGCTGCGGGACTGGTGGTCGATGGACTGGGTCTGGAGCGCACTGCATCTCGACGACGGCACCCATCTGCACGGGGTCGACATCCGGATCCCCGGGATGCCGCCGATCGGCATCGGCTACGCACAGCGTGAGGGTGAGCCGCTCATCGAGCTGCAATCGGTCACCGCGCAGCAGCGTCTCGGCGAGGGCGATCTACCGGTCGCGACCACGCTGACCCTGCAGCCCGGCGACATCGAGCTCGGCGTCGACATCCAGGGGTACGCGCCGGTGCTGCTGACCGCGCCGGACGGGCGGGTCAGCCAGTTCCCCCGGGCCTGGGCCAGCGTGCGCACCGCCGATGGACGCACCGGCGTGGGCTGGCTGGAATGGAACCGCAACATCACGTGACGCGAAAACGCTTGAGCCGTGCCGTCGCTCCGGATACCAACTCGAGCCTGCTGCGCGGTACGCCGAGATGCGCGGCCAGCAATTTCGTGACGGCATCGTTGGCCTTGCCGTCGACGGCCCGCTCCTGGACGTAGATGGTGAGCGCACCGTCGTCGCCGGTTTCGACCAGCGGGCCTTTGCGGCTGCCGGGCTTGACCTGGACCGTGATTACCATGCGCCGAACGTGAAGAAGTGTGCGAATTTTCGAGCGAAACTCGACATCATGTTCACATTGGGCGACGGAATCAGCGTGCGACCACGACTGAGGAGCCGTGGCCGAACAGGCCCTGGTTGGCCGTCACACCGACCGTCGCGCCCTCGACCTGCCTGCCGGTGGCCTGGCCCTTGAGCTGCCAGGTCAACTCGCACACCTGCGCGATGGCCTGCGCGGGGATGGCCTCGCCGAAGCAGGCCAGCCCGCCCGACGGGTTCACCGGAACGCGGCCGCCGATGGTCGTCGCCCCGGACCGGAGCAGGCCCTCGGCCTCACCTTTCGGGCACAGCCCCAGGTGCTCGTACCAGTCCAGCTCCAGGGCGGTGGACAGGTCGTACACCTCGGCCAGGCTGACATCCTCGGGACCGATCCCGGCCTCGGCATAGGCGGCGTCGAGGATCTGATCCTTGAACACCCGCTCGGGTGCGGCCACCACCGCGGTGGAATCCGTTGCGATGTCCGGCAGTTCGGGCAGGTGCTGCGGGTAGCGCGGGGTCACCGTGGAGATCCCACGCACCGACGGCACCCCCTCTAGCGAGCCCAGATGCTTCTCGGCGAACGACTTCGAAGCCACGATCAGCGCGGCGGCCCCGTCGGAGGTGGCGCAGATGTCGAGCTGGCGCAGCGGATCGGACACCACGGGGCTGGCCAGCACATCCTCGACCGCGGATTCCTTGCGGTAGCGGGCATTCGGGTTCTGCAGGCCGTGCCGGGAATTCTTCACCTTCACCTGGGCGAAGTCCTCGGACGTCGCGCCGTAGAGGTCCATCCGGCGCCGGGCCAGCAGCGCGAAGTACACCGGGTTCATCGCGCCGAGCAGGTGGAAGCGCTGCCAGTCCGGATCGTTCTTGCGCTCCCCGCCGACCGGCGCGAACGCTCCCTTGGGGGTGGTGTCGGCGCCGACCACCAGGGCCACGTCGCAGAACCCGGCCAGGATCTGGGCGCGGGCACTCTGCAGCGCCTGCGAGCCGCTGGCGCACGCCGCGTACGAGGACGACACCGGCACACCGTTCCAGCCAAGCTTCTGGGCGAACGTCGACCCGGCGATGAAGCCCGGATAGCCGTTGCGGATGGTGTCCGCGCCGGCGATGAACTGGATCTGCTGCGCGTTCAGGCCGGCTTCGGCCAGGGCCGCGCGGGCGGCGACCACGCCGTACTCGGTGAAGTCGCGGCCCCATTTGCCCCACGGGTGCATGCCCGCACCGAGGATGTACAGCGGTTCGGGAGTGCTCATGCGATCCTCCAGGCATGCGTGGTGCGCTCGACGCCCTCGTCGTCGGTGTAGAGCGTCATGGTGGTCAGCTCCACCTCCATACCGACCTTGAGGTCCGCGGCCAGCGTGCCGTCGACGACCTTGCCGAGCACGATCAGGCCCTCGTCGGCGAGTTCCACCGCGGCGATCGCGAACGGCTCGAACACCTCGGGAGCCGGATACGGCGCGGGCGGGGGATACCGGTTCTCGGTGTAGCTCCACACCTTGCCGCGGCGGGACAGTGGCACCAGGTCAAGGGTGTCGCTGGCGCAGGCCGGATTCGGGCAGTTGGTCTCCCGCGGCGGGAACACGTAGGTGGCGCACTGGGTGCACTTTCCGCCGATCAGGTGGGTCGCACCGGCGTCGTCGGTGGCGAACCACCCTTCGATCGCGGGTTGCGTGGTTGCTGCTGGCACGTGGCTCAGCCTACCCATCCCGGCCGGAAAACTGAAACGTGTTCCAGTTTGTGTGTTCGTTCCTCGGTGAACAGTGACTTCGACAAGCGAAATCGGGACGATCCGGGCGGGCTGAGTAGCGTAATCAGCGACTACTGATCGGGTTGTGGTGCGGTGTCCAACAGGATCTGCAACACCTCGTCGGTATGGCCGGCGAGCAGGTTGTGCGTGCTGTCCAGCGCGTGTGTGGTCCATGATCGGTCACGTCGGAGTCTGTCGAAGAGTGAGGAGAACGGCGGCTCGCCATCCCACTGGGTGGCATAGACGTAGACGCGCCGCCGGAACCGGGACAAGTTGCCGGTGAGCCGGATCGGCTGCATCAGCGAAGCCAGCGGGTGGGCGCTGGCCCGCTCCTCGAAGAAGCGCAGCGGAGGCACGCCATAGCCGGTGGTGTCGACGTCGGCGTACCAGGCCCGGAGCTCGTCGGTCACCAGCGTCCAGCACGAATCTCCGTCGTCGGGGACGAACGCGTCCAGGTAGATCAGCGAATCCACTTGCTGAGGAACGCGATCCGCCACCGCGGTGATGACCATCCCGCCGTAGCTGTGCCCGACGAGCACCGCGTCGGTCAGCCGATGCGCGGCCAGTTCGGCGAGCACGTCGGCGATGTGGGTTTCCAGATTCACTCCGGCGTGTGCCAGATGGGACCGTTCGGCGACACCGGTCAGCGTCAGTGCCAACACCCGGTGGCCCGCGGCCCGCAGACCTGCCGCCAGTTCGTCGAAATACCAGCCGCCGTGGCAGGCGCCGGGAACGAGAACGAAGGTGGTCATCGGGAACTCCTGTCGGCGAAGGTGTTTCGGCGGTATTCGGCGGTGACCCGGGCCAGGTCGTGCGGGTCGGCGGCGTGCATCTCCCGGTTGGCCCGCACCACGGCGGCCGTCTCGGGGACGCGCCGGGCCTGGTAGCCCTCGAGGCCCGCACCGCAGGCGAGGGCATCGGCGAGGGTGCGGGCGTCGAGGATGGCCTGCGAGCCGCCGTTGGCGCCGACGGGATACATCGGGTGGGCCGCGTCGCCCAATAGGGTGACCTGACCGGTTCCCCAGTGCGGCAACGGGTCCCGGTCGACCATCGGGTATTCGAACACCGTGCCGGAGCGGGCGGCCAGGTCGGCGGTGTCGAGCCAGTCCAGGTGCCAGCCGGACATGTGTGCGGCGACGGCGGCCGGGTCGGCGGGGGTGTTCCAGTTGGCGTCGCCGGGCAGCGCGCCCGGGCCGGCTTCGGTGACCTGCAGTACCCAGTTCACCTGATCGCCGCCGATCGGGTAGGTGACCAGCTCGACGCCGCCGTCGCCTTTGATGATGGCCATGGTGCGGCCGTCCAGGAACGCCGCCATCCGGCTGGCCCCGCGGAACATCCGCACCCCGGACCAGGCCAGTGGATCTGGGCCGGGGTGGACCAGCCGCCGGACCGTCGAGTGCACGCCGTCGGCGCCCACCAGCAGGTCGGCGGTGAATTCGCCGGCCCCGGTCCGCACCCGCACACCGCCTGGGGATTCGGCGAAATCCGCGACCCCCGCTCCGGTGTGGATCGTGTCCGGGCCGATGCGCTCGCGGACGGCGTCGAGCAGCATCATCTGCAGCCTGCCGCGGTGCACCGAACACTGCGGGTAGCCGTAGCCGCCCTCGAGGCCGCGCGGCTCGCGGAACAGCAGCGTGCCCTCGGAGGTGTAGAAGTCGATGACCGCGGGGGTGGCCGAGATCGCCAGCAATTCCTCGCCGAGTCCGAGTTCGTGCAGTTCGCGGACGGCGTGCGGCAGCAGGTTGATGCCGACGCCCAGCGCGGTGAGTCGGCGCGCCGATTCGACGATCGTGACACCCATGCCGCGGGCGTGCAGGCTCAATGCCGCGGTGAGGCCGCCGATGCCGGCCCCGGCGATGACGATATCCATACCTCGAGCCTGCGTGGAGCAGCTGATATAAGTCCAATACCGTCTCAGTACACAAACTATAATCAACCGTTATGGAACTGCGGCAGCTCGAGTACTTCGTGGCCGTCACCGAGGAAGCCAACTTCACCCGCGCCGCAATGCGCGTGCACGTTGCGCAGCCCGCGGTGAGCGCCCAGATCGCCCGTCTGGAACGGGAATTGGGCCAGCCGTTGCTGGACCGGTCCCGACGCGAGGTCCGGCTCACCGCGGCAGGAGAAGCGGCGCTGCCCTATGCGCGTGCCGCGCTCGAGGCGGTGCGCCAGGTGCGGACCGCAGTGGACGAGCTCACCCACCTGGTCCGTGGCTCGGTCACCGTCGGCACCGTCACCGCCCACAACGTCGACATGCCGGAGCTGCTCGCCGGGTATCACCGGGCCTACCCGTCGGTCGAGATCGCGTTATCCACCGACACCGCGGATGCATTGATCGACGGCGTTCGCAGCGGGAGGTACGACGTCGCGATCACATCGGTCGGCTCCGAGGAGATTCCGGACGGACTCGCCGTCGCCACCACGACCGACCAGCCGATCAAAGCGGTGGTGGGCCGTACCGATCCCTGGGCGACGCGGCGGACCGTCGGCCTGGCGGCGCTGGCCGCCCGTCCACTCATCTCGCTGCCCGCGGGCGGCGGCATCCGCAGGCAGTTCGACCGGGCCTGCGCGGCGAAAGGGGTCGTGCCGCACGTGGTGTTCGAGGCGGCCACCCCCGACGCCCTGGCCGACCTCGCCGCGCGCGGGTTGGGTGTGGCGATCGTGCCGGGGTCGGTGGCCGACGAGCGCGCCGACGTCCATGCCATCGCGATCCGCCCCGAACCCCGGGCTCGGCTTGCGCTGGCCTGGCGGGCCACCGGTCCGATCAGCCCGGCCGCGCGATCGCTCATCGACATGGCCGCCGAACTCGTCGGGGGCGGTGCATAGAGTGAAGGCGTGACGGACGCCCAGCCCACGACCAAGCCCACACTGATGCTCCTGGACGGCAACTCCCTGGCGTTCCGCGCGTTCTACGCGCTGCCCGCCGAGAACTTCAAGACCCAGGGTGGGCTGACCACCAACGCCGTCTACGGGTTCACCGCGATGCTGATCAACCTGCTGCGCGATGAACAGCCCAGCCACGTCGCGGCCGCCTTCGACGTGTCCCGCCAGACGTTCCGCAAGGAGAAGTACCCCGAGTACAAGGAGGGGCGTTCGGCCACCCCTGACGAGTTCCGCGGCCAGATCGACATCACCAAGGAGGTGCTCGGCGCGCTCGGCATCACGGTGCTCGCCGAGGCCGGGTTCGAAGCCGACGACATCATCGCGACGCTGGCCACGCAGGCCGAGAACGAGGGCTACCGGGTGCTGGTGGTGACCGGTGATCGTGATTCGTTGCAGCTGGTCAGCGACGACGTCACGGTGCTCTACCCGCGTAAAGGGGTCAGTGAGCTCACCCGGTTCACCCCCGGCGCGGTGCAGGAGAAGTACGGTCTGACGCCCGGGCAGTACCCCGATTTCGCGGCGCTGCGCGGCGATCCGAGCGATAACCTGCCCGGGATTCCCGGGGTGGGGGAGAAGACCGCGACCAAGTGGATCGTCGAGTACGGCTCGCTGCAGGCGCTCGTCGACAACGTCGACAAGGTCAAGGGCAAGGTGGGCGAATCGCTGCGGGCGAATCTGTCCAGCGTGGTGCTCAACCGGGAGCTCACCGACCTGGTCAAGGATGTGCCGCTGGCCCAGACCCCCGACACGCTGCGGATGCAGACCTGGGACCGCGATCAGATCCACCGGCTGTTCGACGACCTGGAGTTCCGGGTACTGCGGGACCGGCTGTTCGAGACGCTGGTCTCGGCCGAACCCGAGGCCGAGCACGGGTTCGATGTGCGCGGGCGGGCGCTGGAGCCCGGTGAGCTCGCGGCCTGGCTGTCCGAGCACAGCCTGGGTAACCGCTTCGGGCTGGCCGTGGTGGGCACCCACCTCGCCTACGACGCCGACGCCACCGCGCTGGCGCTGGTGTCTGCCGACGGCGACGGCCGCTACATCGACACCGCCACCCTGACCCCCGAGGACGAGGCCGCGCTGTCCTCCTGGCTGGCCGATCCCGGCCCGCCCAAGGCGCTGCACGAGGCCAAGCTGGCGATGCACGATCTGACCGGGCGTGGTTGGACGCTGCGCGGCGTCACCTCCGATACCGCGCTGGCCGCCTATCTGGTGCGGCCGGGCCAGCGCAGCTTCGCCCTCGACGACCTGTCGGTGCGTTATCTGCGCCGCGAGTTGCGTGCCGAAACCCCTGAACAGCAACAGCTTTCGTTACTCGACGATTCCGACGGCGTCGACGAGCAGGCCGTGCAGACGGTGATCCTGCGGGCGTGCGCGGTGCTGGACCTGGCCGATGCGCTCGACGAGGAACTGGCCAGGATCGACTCGTCGTCGCTGCTCGGCCGGATGGAGCTGCCGGTGCAGCGGGTGCTCGCCGAGATCGAGCACACCGGGATCGCGGTCGACAGCGCCCGGCTCACCGAGTTGCAGAGCGATTTCGCCGACCAGATCCGCGACGCCGCCGAGGCGGCGTATGCGGTGATCGGCAAGCAGATCAACCTCGGTTCGCCCAAGCAGTTGCAGGTCGTGCTGTTCGACGAACTGGAGATGCCCAAGACCAAGCGCACCAAGACCGGTTACACCACCGACGCCGACGCGTTGCAGTCGTTGTTCGACAAGACCGGGCATCCGTTCCTGCAGCATATGCTGGCCCACCGCGACGCCACCCGGCTCAAGGTGACCGTGGACGGCCTGCTGAATGCGGTGGCCTCCGACGGGCGGATCCACACCACGTTCAACCAGACCATCGCCGCGACCGGCCGGCTGTCGTCGACCGAGCCGAATCTGCAGAACATCCCGATCCGCACCGAGGCGGGCCGCCGGATCCGGGACGCCTTCGTGGTGGGTGAGGGCTACGCCGAGCTGATGACGGCCGACTACAGCCAGATCGAGATGCGCATCATGGCCCATCTGTCCAAGGACGAAGGCCTGATCGAGGCGTTCAACACCGGTGAGGATCTGCATTCTTTCGTGGCATCGCGGGCGTTCGGCGTGCCGATCGACGAGGTGACCCCGGAGCTGCGGCGCCGGGTCAAGGCGATGTCCTACGGGCTCGCCTACGGATTGTCGGCCTACGGCCTGGCCTCACAGCTCAAGATCTCCACCGAAGAGGCCAAGGTGCAGATGGACCAGTACTTCGCCCGGTTCGGCGGGGTGCGCGACTATCTGCGCGATGTCGTCGACCAGGCCCGTAAGGACGGATACACCTCGACGGTGTTCGGGCGCAGGCGGTATCTGCCCGAACTCGACAGCAGCAACCGCAATGTGCGTGAGGCCGCCGAGCGGGCCGCGCTCAACGCCCCCATCCAGGGCAGTGCGGCCGACATCATCAAGGTCGCGATGATCAACGTCGACGAGGCGATCAAGGCGGCCAGGCTGAACTCCCGGATGTTGCTGCAAGTGCACGACGAGCTGCTGTTCGAGGTGGTCGAGGGGGAGCGTGACGCCCTGGAGGCCCTGGTGCGCGAGCATATGGGCGACGCGTACGCGCTGGATGTTCCGCTCGAGGTGTCAGTGGGATACGGCCCCAGCTGGGACAGCGCCGCGCACTGATCCGGCGGCGTTGCCAGCGGCTTCTGTGGCGGTCCGGGTCCTGACCGGATCGGCGATGGTCATCTCGCGCCGGGCGGGCGCGCCTTAGTCGCGCCGCGAAGCCGGAGCCCGGTAGTTGGCCAGCCAGCCGAGGATCGGTGCCTGCGCGCGGGCCGCGACCAGGGCGTGGGTTTCATCGTTCTGCAGGGCGTAGACCCGCTGGTCGCCGAAGCCGCGGTCGATCCGGTCCCGCACGAACGCGAGTTCGACGACCCCCGCCGCGAAGTTGGCGACGGCCCGTCCGGCGGGTCGCCCGCCTGCCCGCGTCGCCTCGGCGATGGCGGCGCGCCGGGTGCGCAACGACCCCAGCCAGGTCGCCTCGTTGGCGGTGATCAGGCCCGCGGCCACCATGCCGGGGAGCTTGCCCGCGACGACGCGCTGTTCGCGGCGCCTGCTGGTCACGGCGAGCACGACCATCAGGGCGAACACCGGCACCATCCACACCGCGTAGACGGCGAAGTACGCCCCGACGCCGAGCAGCGACGAGCCGTTCCACAAGCCGTGCATGAGCACCGCGGCCAGGTAGCCCACCAGGATGGCGCCGGCCCTGGCGAGCCAGCCGCGCCGCCTGAGCGCGAAGTACACCCCGATCGCGGTCATGGTGGTGAACAGGGCATGCGCGAACGGCGCCATGATCAGTCGCATCGCCGCGGTGACCAGCGAACCCGCCAGCGAGTCCGCGCCGGCGATGTACATGATGTCTTCGAGCCAGGCGAAGCCGGTGCCGACCATGCCCGCATAGACCAGGCAGTCGGTGAGGGAGTTGAGTTCGTTGCGGCGCCGTCCGGTCATCATGATGACCAGGAACAGGCCCTTGGCGGCCTCCTCGATCAGCGGCGCCCGGATCGCCATGGAGGCGAATCCGGCCGGCCCCTCCGGGCCGGGCAGCATCAGGGCGTCGGTGAACAACGACAGCACCACCGACAGCAGCACCGCCACCGACGCACCCCACCCGAAGGCCAGCAGCAGCAGCCGCGGCGGCTCGGGCTCCCAGCGGTCCAGCCACAGGTAGGCGCACACCACGCCGGCCATCACGATGCTGGAGAGTACGAACCCGATGACCGCGCCCACCGGGTTGGAGACGGTGATCAGCAGGATCATCAGCCCGGTGAGGACACCGAGGAGGATGATCACCGCCAGCGGCGCGCCGACCTTGCGGGCCGGCCTCGGCAATGACGCCGCCGCGGGAAACCACGGACCGGGCGGCTGAGGCTGCATCGGGGGGTAGGCCACCATCGAAGGGTAGCGGCGGCACACGGCCTTCGGGGGAGGCAGTTTGTCCTGCGTGTACCCGGTCGAGTACCCTCTTTACGTATCTGTGTGCACAGCATGATCGCGCCGCGGATCACAATCGGCGTCCGCGCCGATGCACAACATGAAGCACCAAAGCACAAACTAATTGTCCCTACGAACAAACCTGTCCGGAGCAACCCACCACATGCCAAGTCCCTCCGTCACGTCCCCGCAAGTTGCCGTCAACGACATCGGCTCCGCGGAAGACTTCCTCGCCGCCATCGACAAGACCATCAAGTACTTCAACGATGGCGACATCGTCGAAGGGACCATCGTCAAGGTGGACCGCGACGAGGTCCTGCTCGATATCGGCTACAAGACCGAAGGTGTCATTCCTTCGCGCGAACTCTCCATCAAGCACGATGTCGACCCCAATGAGGTCGTTTCCGTGGGTGATGAGGTCGAGGCCCTCGTTCTCACCAAAGAGGACAAAGAAGGCCGTCTGATCCTGTCCAAGAAGCGCGCTCAGTACGAGCGGGCCTGGGGCACCATCGAAGAGCTCAAGGAGAAGGACGAGGCCGTCAAGGGCACCGTCATCGAGGTCGTCAAGGGCGGCCTGATCCTCGACATCGGCCTGCGCGGCTTCCTGCCGGCATCGCTGGTCGAGATGCGTCGCGTCCGCGATCTGCAGCCGTACATCGGCAAGGAGATCGAGGCCAAGATCATCGAGCTCGACAAGAACCGCAACAACGTGGTGCTGAGCCGTCGGGCCTGGCTGGAGCAGACCCAGTCCGAGGTGCGCAGCGAGTTCCTGAACCAGCTGCAGAAGGGCGCCATCCGCAAGGGTGTGGTCTCCTCGATCGTCAACTTCGGCGCGTTCGTCGATCTCGGCGGGGTCGACGGCCTGGTGCACGTCTCCGAGCTGTCCTGGAAGCACATCGACCACCCGTCCGAGGTGGTTCAGGTGGGCGACGAGGTCACCGTCGAGGTGCTCGACGTCGACATGGACCGCGAGCGGGTTTCGCTGTCGCTCAAGGCGACTCAGGAAGACCCGTGGCGTCACTTCGCCCGCACCCACGCGATCGGCCAGATCGTGCCTGGCAAGGTCACCAAGCTGGTGCCGTTCGGTGCGTTCGTCCGCGTCGAGGAGGGCATCGAGGGTCTGGTGCACATCTCGGAGCTGTCCGAGCGCCACGTCGAGGTCCCGGATCAGGTG
Organism: Mycobacterium sp. NPDC003449; assembly: GCF_053588415.1. NCBI lineage: Bacteria > Bacillati > Actinomycetota > Actinomycetes > Mycobacteriales > Mycobacteriaceae > Mycobacterium > Mycobacterium sp. NPDC003449. Next base: position 5,126 of record NZ_JBSFPX010000019.1, on the reverse strand, counting down.
GTCCAGGTCGGCGACGACGCGATGGTCAAGGTCATCGACATCGACCTGGAGCGTCGCCGGATCTCGCTGAGCCTCAAGCAGGCCAACGAGGACTACACCGACGAGTTCGACCCGTCGAAGTACGGCATGGCCGACAGCTACGACGAGGCGGGCAACTACATCTTCCCCGAGGGCTTCGACGCCGAGACCAACGAGTGGCTCGAAGGTTTCGACACGCAGCGTGAGGAGTGGGAGGCCCGCTACGCCGAGGCCGAGCGCCGGCACAAGATGCACACCGCGCAGATGGAGAAGTTCGCCGCCGCCGAGGCGGAGGCCGCCAACGCGCCGGTGTCCAACGGGTCCTCGCGTTCGGAGGAGTCGTCGGGCGGCACGCTGGCCAGCGATGCGCAGCTCGCCGCTCTGCGGGAGAAGCTCGCCGGCAGCGCCTAGTCGGCGCGTCTGGACCACGAGCTGGTCAAGTCATTGAAACCGCGCAGGAAGTTCACCGACTTCCTGCGCGGTTTCTCTTTTCATCTGACGACCGAGGAGTGCGGACATGCTGCGCATTGGATTGACCGGCGGCATCGGAGCCGGTAAGTCGACCGTATCGGCGACGTTCGCCGAATGCGGCGGCATCATCGTCGACGGCGATGTCATCGCCAGGCAGGTGGTCGAGCCGGGTACCGAGGGGCTGGCCCGGCTGGTGGAGGCCTTCGGCGAGGAGATCCTGCTGCCCGACGGGGCTTTGGACCGGCCGGCGCTGGCGGCCGTGGCGTTCAGCGACGACGAGAAGCGGGCCACGCTGAACGGCATCGTGCACCCGATGGTGGCGACGCGGCGGGCCGAGCTGATCGAGGCGGCTCCGGCGGATGCCGTGATCGTCGAGGATATTCCGCTGCTCGTCGAATCCCAGATGGCACCGCTGTTTCCGTTGGTCGTCGTGGTGCACGCCGACGAGCAGACCCGGCTGGCCCGGCTCGTTGAGCAGCGTGGCATGTCCGAGGCCGACGCCAGGGCCAGGGTCGCCGCGCAGGCCACCGAACAGCAGCGCCGGGAGGTGGCCGACGTCTGGCTGGTCAATTCCGGCACCCAGGAAGACCTGGCCGAACGTGCGAAACAGTTGTGGTTCAACCGGATTCTGCCGTTCGCGCGCAACGTCCAGACCGGGGAGCCGGTCGCGGCGCCGCTGCAGCCGGTGCCGTTCGACGCCGGCTGGGCCGGCCAGGCGCGCCGGATCGTGGCCCGGCTGCAGACCGCGGGCGGTCACCGGATCGTCCGGGTCGACCATGTCGGCCCGACGACGGTGCCCGGCGCCGACGCGCCCGACGTCATCGACGTTCAGGTGACCGTCGAATCGCTCGATGTGGCAGACGATCTCGCCGACGATCTGCGTGCGATCGGATACCTTCCGCTCGCCGACGGCGTGGACGCGGTCGAATCGGATGCCCGCAGCACGGTCGCCGAGTTCGACCACTCCGACGATGCGGCCCTGTGGCGCAGCCGGTTACACGCATCGGCGGATCCGGGCAGGCCCACCAATGTCCATCTGCGGGTGGCCGGTTGGCCCAACCAGCAGTATGCGCTGCTGTTCACCGACTGGCGACGGGCCAATCCCGGGGCCGACATCACCGACGCGTACCGGAGCGCGTGGGAGTGGGCCGACGCCACGGACTGGCGGCCCTGACCTCCGGATCGCGGTAGTCTGCGGGCATCAGAAGGGGGACTGATATGTCTGCGACGAAGTCGGCGTTGAGTCCGGTCCGGCAGATCGCGGCCCATGAGCTGGTGGTCGACCAGATGCGGCGGGCCTTGGAATTGGGGCAGTTTCGGATCGGCGACCGGTTGCCGACCGAACGAGAACTCGCCGACCTGCTCGATGTGTCGCGGACGACCGTCCGGACCGCGGTCGCGGTGCTGGAGCGGGAGGGGCTGATCGCGGTGCGTCGCGGGCGCGGCGGTGGCTACACCGTGCGGGCGCCCGAATACGATCCGGTGCAGATGCGGCACGATCTGCGGCGCAACACCAGGGTCATTCGAGAGGCCTTCGAATACCGCCTCGTCGTGGAGACCGGTGCCGCCCGGATGGCCGCCGAGCGGCGCCGCGCGACCGACCTGGCGGATTTGCGCAAACTACTGGCCGGAATGGAGGTGGCGCTGCGCCGGGCGCTGGACGAGGAGTCGGCGCGGCGCACCAACGAGTTTCACACCCTCGATTCGGCCTTTCACCTGCGGATCGCCCAGGCGGCGCGAAACGACCGGCTGCTGGACGCGGTCGCCGACTCGCGCAGGCGCACCTGGCCGCCCGTCACGGCGGTCTTCGGGCGGCTGGAGCCCGGCGCCAACGCCGACCACCAGGAGATCCTGGCCGCGATCGAGGAGCGCGAACCCGAGCTGGCCGCCGACCGAATGGCGTTGCACATCAACGACACCCGCCGAACCGTCGAGTCCCTGCTGCGCTGGAACGATTAGGCCACCGGTACGGCGGGTGGTGCGGGCGGCGGTCCGGCATCTGCCGGCGGCACGGCCCCGCCGTCGGCGGGGGCGACCGCGCCGCCCAGCGCGGTGTTGTTCACGCTCGCGCCGCAGGGCAGGATGCCGTAGCCCGGATCGTCGCGCGGCCGGAAGAGTCGCGGCGCGACGAAGGTGTCGGCCTGGGCGACGATCTGGTCGTCGACGAGGACCTCACAGTGCAGATTGGCCGAGTACGGCCAGTCGATGCGCACCGCCATGCCGGCCTGCTGCGGGTCAGTGACCACCCCGGTGGTCTCGAATGTGCGGCCCGGCAGCATCGTGGGGTCGGCGGTGTTGATCTGGGCGTCGTCGATCTTGTAGGTGATCGTCGCGTTGCGGGAGACCCCGTCGATCCTGGCCCGGTAGGTGACGTTGTGCAGTTGCTGGTCCGGCTGGGCCTCGAGCTGCGGCTGTGGCTGCGGCGGTACCTCGGGGTCAGCCAGCGCCGTCGCGGGAGTCAACTGCGCGCCGGTAAGCAGTGCTGCCAGCAGGCCAGCCGCTCCCCATGCGTACTTAGTCTGGCTCATGAAGGCCGACCATACGCGCCTCGCCACGTGAGGGCCATGTCGTTGCCGGCGAGCCAGCGATCGAGGTCGTAGCCGTTGCCGGCGAGGCCGTCGATCGCCCCGGCCGCGGTCCGCATGGCGGTCTCGCCGGTCTCGGGTGTCAGCAGGCCGTGCCGGACCGCGGTCAACAGCTCGTCCACATCGCGCAGTTCGACCCCGCGCCCGGTGCGAACCACCAGGTCAAGGTAGTGGTCCTCGGAATGCCACACGGTCGGCGCCGCGGTGAACGCGCCGACGTCGAGGTAGAAGTCCTGGTCACGTTCGTGGCCAGGGTTGAAATGGAAGACGCTGGCCCGCAGGCTCAGCGACGGCAGCAGCCAGGATTCCAGGTAGTGGAACTGGGCCCGGCCGGGGGTGGGCCGCGCCATGTAGAGGCCCCACGGTTGAACCGTGTAGACGTCGACGGCCCGCACGATCCCCTTCGGATCCGTGTTCGTGCGGGTGACCAGGTCGAATGTCTCGTGTTTGGGCGGGTGGATGGGGTCAGCCTACGCGTTGGGAGAACACTTGCGGCAGTTGTCGGTGCCCGGTTCTACCCTGGTGAACATGGCTTTCGCGACCGAACATCCCGTGCTCGCGCATTCGGAGTATCGGGCTGTCGACGACATCGTCCGTACCGGCGGCCGGATCGAGGTGGTCAGCCAGTACGAACCGGCCGGTGACCAGCCCACCGCGATCGACGAGCTGGAACGCCGGATCAACGCGGGGGAGCGTGACGTGGTGCTGCTCGGCGCCACCGGAACCGGGAAATCGGCGACCACGGCCTGGTTGATCGAGCGGCTGCAGCGGCCCGCCCTGGTGATGGCGCCGAACAAGACGCTGGCCGCCCAGCTGGCAAATGAACTGCGGGAGATGTTGCCGCACAACGCGGTCGAATACTTCGTCTCGTACTACGACTATTACCAGCCCGAGGCCTACATCGCCCAGACCGACACCTATATCGAGAAGGACAGCTCGATCAACGACGATGTCGAGCGGCTGCGGCACTCGGCGACCTCGAGTCTGCTGTCCCGGCGTGACGTGGTCGTGGTGGCCTCGGTGTCGTGCATCTACGGCCTGGGCACACCGCAGTCCTATCTGGACCGCTCGGTGGAGCTGCAGGTGGGCCAGGAAGTACCACGGGACGGATTGCTGAGGTTGCTGGTAGACGTCCAGTACAACCGCAACGACATGGCCTTCACCCGCGGCTCGTTCCGGGTGCGCGGGGACACCGTCGAGATCATCCCGTCCTATGAGGAACTGGCGGTCCGCATCGAATTCTTCGGTGACGAGATCGAGGCGCTGTACTACCTGCACCCGCTGACCGGCGACATCGTCCGCAAGGTCGACTCGCTTCGGATCTTTCCGGCCACCCACTATGTGGCCGGGCCCGAGCGGATGGCCCACGCCATCTCGACGATCGAGCAGGAGCTCGAGGAGCGGCTGGCCGAATTGGAGGGGCAGGGCAAACTGCTGGAGGCCCAGCGGTTGCGGATGCGCACCAACTACGACGTCGAGATGATGAAGCAGGTCGGGTTCTGCTCGGGCATCGAGAACTATTCGCGGCACATCGACGGCAGGCCCGCGGGGTCGGCGCCTGCGACGCTGCTGGACTACTTCCCGGAGGACTTTCTGCTCGTCATCGACGAGTCGCACGTCACCGTGCCGCAGATCGGCGGCATGTACGAGGGCGATATGTCCCGGAAGCGCAATCTGGTGGACTTCGGCTTCCGGTTGCCCTCGGCCGTCGACAACCGCCCGCTGACCTGGGAGGAGTTCGCCGACCGGATCGGTCAGACGGTGTACCTGTCGGCCACCCCCGGTCGCTACGAGCTGAGCCAGACCTCGGGCGAGGTCGTCGAACAGGTGATCCGGCCGACCGGCCTGGTCGACCCGAAGATCGTGGTGAAGCCGACGAAGGGACAGATCGACGATCTGATCGGTGAGATCCGCCGGCGGGCCGAGGCCGACGAGCGGGTACTGGTGACGACCCTGACCAAGAAGATGGCCGAGGATCTCACCGACTACCTGTTGGAGCTCGGCATCAAGGTGCGCTACCTGCACTCCGAGGTCGACCCGGCGCAGCGTGTC
>NZ_JBSFPX010000018.1:0-59239 GCF_053588415.1 Mycobacterium sp. NPDC003449 | reverse complement strand
CGGTGACCGGGTGCTCGACCTGCAGGCGGGTGTTGACCTCCAGGAAGGAGATCAGGCCGTCCTGGCCCACCAGGTACTCCACGGTGCCGGCACCGTAATAACCGGCCTCCTTGCAGATCCGCTTGGCCGACTCGTGGATCTCTTTGCGCTGCGCGTCGGTCAGGAACGGGGCGGGGGCCTCTTCGACGAGCTTTTGGAAGCGGCGCTGCAGCGAGCAGTCGCGGGTGCCGGCGACGACGACGTTGCCGTGGGTGTCGGCGATGACCTGGGCCTCGACGTGGCGCGGTTTGTCCAGGTAGCGCTCGACGAAGCATTCGCCGCGGCCGAAGGCGGCGACGGCCTCACGGGTGGCCGATTCGAACAGTTCGGGGATCTCTTCGATGGTGCGGGCCACTTTCATGCCGCGTCCGCCGCCGCCGAACGCGGCTTTGATCGCGACCGGTACGCCGTACTCCTTGGCGAAGGCCACGACCTCGTCGGCGTCTTTGACCGGGTCGGGGGTGCCGGGCACCAGGGGTGCTTTGGCGCGGGCGGCGATGTGGCGGGCGGTGACCTTGTCGCCGAGGTCGCGGATGGACTGCGGGCTGGGCCCGATCCAGATCAGTCCGGCGTCGAGCACGGCCTGGGCGAAATCGGCGTTCTCACTCAGGAAGCCGTAGCCGGGATGGATGGCGTTGGCGCCGGATTTTTCGGCGGCGTCGAGAAGTTTGTCGAACACCAGGTAGGACTCGGCGGAGGTCTGCCCGCCCAGGGCGAAGGCTTCATCGGCCAGCCGCACGTGGGGTGCGTCGGCATCCGGCTCGGCGTAGACGGCCACGCTGGCCAGTCCGGCATCCTTGGCGGCACGGATCACCCGGACCGCGATCTCCCCGCGATTGGCGACCAGCACCTTGGAGATCTTTGAGCTGGCGTGGTTGGCCACGGTGCCTCCTCGGCAGTTCTCTAAGAAACGTCTTTAAGAATCTATCGCGGGCAGTTTATGCGCCGCACCTTCGGGGTTGCCGAGCCGGTGTCGGTTACCGGCGGGTAGATAGTCCCGTGAATTCCCGACCTCGGCCCGGATCGTCCGCCGATTCCCCTCCCGGCCAGGTAAAACCGTGGCACGGCCGGACAGGTCGACGGCGCGGCGATCGATCCGCGGGCGGCGTAGATCTGAATCGGGGCGCTCGGGCGCGCCGCGCGGCTCAGGCGGCCCGCAGCCGCCGCTTGATCCGGGCCAGCATCGCCGACATCCCCCGCAGCCGCAGCGGGCTGATCAACGCGGCCAGACCCAGATCGGTGTAGAAGTCGTCGGGTACCGCGAGGATGTCGGCGACCGACTGCCCGTCCAGACCGGTCGCCAGGATCGCGGCGAAGCCGCGGGTGGTCGGGGCCTCGGCCGGTGCGCTGAAATACAGCCGGACAGCCTCGGGGTGTGAGGCGTCGACGTCGAGGAACAACGGCGACTGGCACTCGGGTACCGGTTCCATCGCCGCTTCCTCCAGATGGGCGGGCAACGGCGGCAGCTCATCGGCGAACTCCAACAGCAACTGCAGCTTGTCCTGGCCGGCCACGTCCTGGAAGTCCGAGACCACCTCCGCCAGAGCGGCCGGCATGCTCACGGCGCGCTACCCGGATCAGGTCCGACCGCGACCGGCACCCGCACGGCATTGCCCCACTCGGTCCAGGAGCCGTCGTAGTTGCGCACACCGGGCAGGCCGAGCAGATGGGTCAGCACGAACCAGGTGTGACTCGAGCGCTCGCCGATGCGGCAGTACACCACCGTCTTGTCGTCCTGGCCGATGAAGCCGTACAGCTCCTCGAGCTCGGCCCGGCTGCGGAACTGTCCGCTGTCCTTGGCGGCCTGGGCCCACGGGATCGACTTGGCGGTGGGAATGTGGCCACCGCGCAGCGCGCCCTCCTCGGGATAGTCCGGCATGTGGGTGCGCTCACCGGTGTACTCCTGCGGTGAACGGACGTCGATCAGCGGCTGGTTGCCGAGGATCTGCAGGACGTCCTCCTTGAAGGCGCGGATCGGGGCGTCGTCACGCTCGACCACCGGGTAGCCGGTGGTCTGGCGGGTGGGCACGTCCAGGGTGGTGTCGCGGTGCTGGGACACCCACAGGTCGCGGCCACCGTCGAGCAGCCGGACGTCGGCGTGACCGAAGAGGGTGAACACCCACAGCGCATAGGCCGCCCACCAGTTGCTTTTATCGCCATAGATGACGACGGTGTCGTCGCGGCCGATGCCCTTGCGATCCATCAACTCGGCGAACTGGGCGCCGTCGATGTAGTCGCGGACGTGCGGGTCGTTGAGGTCGGTATGCCAGTCGATCTTGACCGCGCCGGGGATGTGGCCGGTGTCGTAGAGGAGCACGTCCTCGTCGGACTCGACGATGGCCAGACCGGGACGGCCGAGATTGCTGGCCAGCCAGTCGGCGGTGACCAGGCGTTCCGGGTGAGCGTAGTCGGTGAGAGCGGGGCTGGGATCTGCAGGCAGCGGCACAACCATGAGCCTACCGCCGGGTGGAGCAGGCGCGTCGGCGCTGCGCGGGACTCGCGCCCCTGATCAGCGTCTCGGGTGGTCAGGCGGTGAACGCGACCTCGTAGGCGACGGCGTAGCGACGGAGACCGCTGCGCACCTGCGTGGGCTTCGCGCGGAACAGGGAGCCGCCGTCCTGGCACCAGGACACCACCCGCAGCAGGCGTTTGCCCGGGGCCAGCCGGTTGGCGATGACATCGGCGAACGCAGCGCGCAGCCGCTCCAGGTCGTAGGCTTCGATGTCGCGTCCGACGCGAACATCCCACATGGTTTCTTCGATCGGCATTTGCCCAGTGTCAGCCCGCGGTCGGCAGACCCGGTGTCTTTATTCCGGCGCGCCGGAATTAGACAGGTTGCAATTTGGTCACTGCCCGACCTCATCGGGGTCTCGGGATCGGGTGGGCGAGTTCGTTTCCCAGAGCGACGCGACGGAAAGCCCGGCACCTGCCAGCATCCGGCGCAACAACGGCAGGCTCAGTCCGATCACATTGGACGGGTCGCCCTCGATGCGGTCGACGAACCAGCCGCCGCGACCGTCCAAGGTGAATCCGCCTGCCACACCCAGTGGTTCGCCACTGCCGAGGTAGGCATCCAGATCTGCCGGACTGGGCTCGGCGAAATGCACTGCGGTAACCGCGGTTTCGACTATCCGGTGGGTAACGGCCCCGTCGCGCAGGACGATCACGGTGTGCCCGGTGTGGAGCTGCCCGGCCCGCCCCGACATGGCCTGCCACTGCCGGCGCGCGGCGTCGCGCGTGCCCGGTTTGCCGCACAGCGTGCCGTCGAGAAACAGCATGGAATCGCAGCCGATCACCACGGCTTCCGCGGCCACGGCGGCAGGCAGGTTCGCCGCCACATCGTCGGCCTTGGCGGCCGCCAGCGTGCCCACGATGTGTTCAGGCGGTGCGTCCCCCGCCGCGGCGATGATCGCGTCCTCGTCGACACCGGAGACCACCACCAGCGGATCGAGGCCGGCCTGACGCAGTACGCCAAGCCGGCCCGCCGACGCCGAACCCAGGACGACCTGGGTCATCTAGTGCCGTTTCTTCTTCGCGCGGGCGCTCATCAGCGCCGCATATGGGTGCGCTCCAGCAGCGTGACGCGCTGCCAGCTGAACACCGCATAGCGCAGCTTGTCCGCCGGGTGCCCCCACAGATTGCGCTCCCGGATGACCGGTTCGGCGGGACCACCGCCCGCGGTTCCGAGGACCGCCAGCAGTGCGGCCATGTCCTCGTCGGTGGGCTCACCGCGCAGCACCTTGATGTGGGCCTCGTGGTCGGTCTTCTTCTCGTCTGCCGGAGTCTCCACGGTCACCCCGTTCTCGCTCACAGTGGGATGTTCCCGTGCTTCTTCGGCGGCGTCTGCACGATCTTGCGTTCCAGCAGCCGCAGCGCGGTCGCGACGTAGCCGCGGGTGTGCGACGGCGGGATCACCGCGTCCACGTACCCGCGCTCGGCCGCGATGTAGGGGTTGACCAGCGTGTCCTCGTAGGTCTGCTGCAGTTCGAGCCGCAGCGCGTCGACATCCTGGCCGTCCTGGGCGGCCTTCTTGAGGTCGGAGCGGTAGACGAAGCCGACCGCACCCGAGGCGCCCATGACCGCGATCTGCGCCGTCGGCCACGCCACGTTGACATCGCAGCCCATATCCTTCGACCCCATCACGCAGTACGCGCCGCCGTAGGCCTTGCGGGTGATGACGGTGATCTTGGCGACCGTGGCCTCGCCGTAGGCGTAGAGCAGCTTGGCGCCGCGCCGGATGATGCCGTTGTACTCCTGGTCGGTGCCCGGCAAGAAGCCGGGGACGTCGACGAGCATGACGATCGGGATGTTGAAGCAGTCGCAGGTCCGCACGAACCGGGCCGCCTTCTCCGAGGCGTTGATGTCGAGGCAACCGGCGAACTGGGTCGGCTGGTTGGCCACGATGCCCACCGGGCGGCCCTCGATCCGGCCGAAGCCGACGACGATGTTCTGGGCGTAGCCGGCCTGCACCTCGAGGAACTCGTCGTCGTCGAGGATGCGGGTGATGACCTCGTGCATGTCATAGGGCTGGTTCGGGGAATCCGGGATCAGCGTGTCGAGCTCGAGGTCCTCCTCGGTGAGGTTGTCCTCGATCGCACCCTCGTCCGGTGCGGCCGGGTAGTGCGGGGGCTCGGCGTAGTTGTTGGCCGGCAGGTAGCTCAGCAGATCGCGGACGTAGTCGAACGCGTCCTGCTCGCCGGAGGCGACGTAGTGCGCCGTACCTGACTTGGCCATGTGGGTGTGGGCACCGCCCAGTTCCTCCATGGTGACGTCCTCGCCGGTGACGGTCTTGATGACGTCGGGACCGGTGATGAACATCTGGCTGGTCTCGTCGACCATGATCACGAAGTCGGTCAGCGCCGGGGAGTACACGTGCCCGCCGGCCGCGGCCCCCATGATCAGCGAGATCTGCGGGATGACGCCCGAGGCCAGGATGTTGTTGCGGAAGATCTGGCTGTACAGGCCCAGCGAGACCACACCCTCCTGGATGCGGGCGCCGGCGCCGTCGTTGATGCCGATCAGGGGCCGGCCGGTCTTGATGGCCAGTTCCTGGACCTTGACGATCTTCTCGCCGTACACCTCGCCGAGGCTGCCGCCGAACACCGTGGCGTCCTGGCTGAAGATGCAGACGTCGCGGCCGTCGATGGTGCCGTAGCCGGTGACCACGCCGTCGCCGAGCGGACGGTTCTTCTCCAGCCCGAAATTGGTGCTGCGGTGCCGGGCGAGTGCGTCGAGTTCGACGAACGAGCCCTCGTCGAGCAGGGCATGGATCCGCTCGCGCGCGGTCAGCTTGCCCTTGGCGTGCACCTTCTCCACGGCGGCTTCGCCGACGGGGTGCAGCGTCTCCTCGGACCGCCTCTTGAGGTCGGCGAGTTTGCCTGCAGTCGTGTGGATATCCACCTGATGCTCGGCTCGCGCTTCTGTCGGCTCGGTAACGCTGGTCATGGGTGACGATGGTATCGGTATCTATAAGACCCGCATAAGAGAGGTGGGTCTGCGACACCTCTGACCCGCCGTAAGCTCGCCAGGATGAACCCAAGGCCACCATTGGACGGCACGACACTGCGCGACGGGCTCGACGGCCTGCCGTGGCACCGGATCGACATCGTCGAAGAAACCGGATCCACCAATGCCGACCTGCTCAACCGGGCCGCGGGCGGCGAGGACATCACCGGCGCCGTGCTGCTCGCCGAGTACCAGAGCGCCGGGCGGGGCAGGCACGGCAGGCAGTGGTCGGCGCCGCCGCGGTCGCAGCTGGTGGTGTCGTGCGGGGTGGACGCCGCCGGCGTGTCGCCGGACCGGTGGGGCTGGCTGCCGTTGGCCACCGGGGTCGCAGCCGTCGACGCCATAGCTGAGGTGGCCGGGAGCGGTGTCGACCTCGAAGTGGGCCTCAAATGGCCCAACGACGTCCTCGCCGGGCCGGGTGGATCCACCGGAAAACTGGCGGGCATCCTGGCCGAGGTGGCCGCCCCGGCCCAAGCGGTGGTGATCGGTCTCGGCCTGAATGTGTCGCTGACCGCCGAGGAGGCCCCCGACCCGCGCGCGGTGTCCCTGGCCCAACTGGGCGCCGCCGAACCCGACCGCACCACGCTGGCCGTCACGCTGCTGCGCAATCTGGCCGCGCGCATCGAGATGTGGCGTTCGGGGGACCCCCAGCTCGGCGTCGACTACCGCGCCCGCAGCGTGACGATCGGCACCACGGTCCGGGCCAGCCTGCCCGGTGACCACGTCGAGGAGGGGGTCGCCGTCGACATCGACGAGGTGGGCCGGCTGGCCATCGACACCGGCGCCGGGCGGGTCGCGGTCTCGGCCGGCGATATCACGCATCTGCGCCCGGTCGGGTCGTAGGGTTCTGCCGTGGGTTACCCGGAGAACGTCCTGGCCAACGACGAACAGGTGGTCCTGCACCGCCACCCGCACTGGAAACGGATGACCGGCGCCGTGCTGGTGCTGCTCCTGGCCAGTGCGGCCGCCGCCTTCGTCGCCGGCGCGGTCAACGCCATGGACTGGCAGGCCAGCGCCAAGAGGGTGGTGTTCATCGTGATCGGGGTGATCTGGCTGGTCCTGATCGGCTGGCTGACGGTGTGGCGGTTCCTGAGTTGGTGGACCACCCACTTCGTCATCACCGACCGGCGGGTGATGTTCCGGCACGGGGTGCTGACCCGCTCCGGCATCGACATTCCGCTGGCCCGGATCAACAGCGTCGAATTCCGGCACGGCATATCCGACCGGATCCTGCGCACCGGCAGCCTGATCATCGAGTCCGCGTCGCAGGATCCCCTGGAATTCCACGACATTCCCCGCGTGGAGCAGGTGCACTCACTGCTGTATCACGAAGTCTTCGACACCCTCGGCTCCGAGGAATCGCCGAGCTGACGGGACCGCCTGCGGCGCAGGACCCCATCCGCTCCTCGGGTGCGCAACGGGGTCACTGCGCCGTCCGCGCGGCGGTGCTCGGCATGCTCCTCGAACACCTCGGCGATGCCACCGCCGGTGAAGGCGGACTCCAGGGCCGCATCCGGCTCGTTGCCGAACTCGTCGGGAAACACCCAGCGGCGGAACGCCCAGAACCGGAACGCCATCTGCAGCAGGTTGCCCAGGATGTAGGCCGAGATGAAGTCGGCGATGTTCTCCACCGTGAGCGAAACCTCGGGCACCCGCAGCCCCAGCACATAGCTGGAGAAGTACAGCGGAGCCATCGACAACAGCACGCCGACCGCGCTGAACGCGAAGAACAACAGGGCCTCGTGGTGACGCTCCCGGCCGCCGCGGTTCTGGAAGCTCCACTCCCGGTTGAGGATGTAGGAGGCGATCACCGCGACGATGCCTGCGATGATCTTGGCGGTGACCGGTTTGGGCTCCAGCACCGTGAGCTTGAGCGTGTAGAAGATCGCCGAATCGATGATGAACGTCGTCGCACCGACGATCGCGAATTTGATCAGTTCGTGATGCTGCTCGGCATAGGGACGGACGAAGCGCGGCAGTCGAGCGATCGTCGCATCGGCGAAGGACACAGGTAGCCAGTGTACGTAAACGTCCGGTCACATGCCGCATCGTTGCCGGCCGCCCAGCCTTAACCGCAGGTCAATGCGTCGGCTACGGCGATGACACGCACGGCCCGCGAACCCGGCATGACACCATGACACCGTGCCGAACACTCCCCAGCGCCAACCCAAGGTCGCGATGATCGGTGGTGGTCAGCTCGCCAGGATGACCCATCAGGCGGCGATCGCCCTTGGTCAGACCCTGCGGGTGCTCGCCGTCGCACCCGACGACCCCGCAGCACAGGTGACCCCCGATGTGGTGATCGGCGCGCACACCGACCTCGAGGCGCTGCGCCGAGCCGTCGAGGGCGCCACGGTGATGACCTTCGACCACGAACATGTGCCCACCGAACACCTGGAGCGGCTGGCGGCCGAGGGGATCACGGTCTCGCCGCCGCCCCAGGCGCTGGTGCACGCCCAGGACAAACTGCTGATGCGACGCAGACTGCAGGCCATCGGCGCGCCGGTGCCCCGGTTCGCCGACATCCGGTCCGTCGAGGACGTGGAGACGTTCGCGCGGCAGATCGACGGGCCGGTGGTGATCAAGACCGTGCGCGGCGGCTACGACGGCAAGGGCGTGCTGATGCCCGACGATCTGGCGCAGGCCCGCGAGGTCGTCGGCCGGTACCTGGCCGACGGGGTGGCGCTGCTGGCCGAGGAACGGGTCGCGATGCGCCGCGAACTCGCCGCGCTGGTGGCTCGCTCACCGTTCGGGCAGGGTGCGGCCTGGCCGGTGGTCGAAACCGTTCAGCGCGACGGCATCTGCGTCGAGGTGTACGCGCCCGCCCCCGACCTGTCCGACGAACTCGGTTCGGCCGCACAGGAACTGGGGTTGCGGCTGGCGGCCGAGCTCGGCGTCGTCGGGGTGCTGGCCGTCGAGTTGTTCGAAACCGTCGACGGCACCATCCTGGTCAACGAGCTGGCGATGCGGCCGCACAACTCCGGGCACTGGACCATGGACGGCTCCGTCACCAGCCAGTTCGAACAGCATCTGCGGGCGGTGCTGGACTACCCGCTCGGCGATACCGCCGCCGTCGCGCCCGCTGCCGTGATGGTCAACGTGCTCGGGGCGCAGAACACACCGGCGATGTCGATGGACGAGCGGCTGCACCATCTGTTCGCCCGGCTGCCCGAGGTCAAGGTGCACCTGTACGGCAAGGGGGAACGTCCCGGCCGAAAGATCGGGCACGTCAACGTGATCGGCACGGACGTCGCCGACCTGCGGGAGCGGGCCGTGCGCGCGGCGCATTGGCTGTCACATGCGGAATGGACCGACGGATGGGATGAACATGGCGAATAGCGGAGCGGGCCCCAGGGTCGGGCTGATCATGGGCAGCGACAGCGACTGGTCGGTGATGTCCGACGCGGCCGACGCGCTCGCCGAATTCGAGGTGCCGTTCGAGGTCGGTGTGGTCTCGGCGCACCGGACCCCGCAACGCATGCTCGATTACGCCGGGACCGCCGCGGACCGCGGCGTCGAGGTGATCATCGCCGGGGCGGGAGGCGCCGCGCACCTGCCGGGCATGGTGGCCTCGGCCACCCCGCTTCCGGTCATCGGGGTACCGGTGCCGCTGGCCCGGCTGGACGGCATGGACTCGCTGCTGTCGATCGTGCAGATGCCCGCCGGGGTGCCGGTGGCCACGGTTTCCATTGGCGGAGCACGCAATGCGGGCCTGCTGGCCGTGCGGATCCTGGGCTCCGCCGACGTCGGGCTGCGGGCCCGGATGGTGAAATTCCAGGCCGACCTGGAAGAGATGGTGCTGGCGAAAGACGCCGCACTGCGCGAACGCCTGCTGGGCTGACCGGGTCGCCGGCGCAGTCAATCCCCGATCAGCCCGCGGATGCGGGGGGTCAGGGATTCGATCGGTTCGTCGGTCGACATCACCACGACCGCGGTGCGGGTGCCGCCGCCCCGGTAGATCGGCCAGGTCGCGGCCAGTGCCTCGGCCAGGTCCGACCGCGGGTTGGTCGCGTCACCGCGTAGCCATCGGCGCAGCACATGGTTGTGTGCGACGACAACGGCGTTGGCGAACAGGTCGGCGCGCAGGGCAGCTGTCCAATCCTCGGCCTGCGCGGTCCGCAGGTGTTGGGTGAACAGCCGGACATACCGCGACACCACGGCCGTTTCGAAGTCGCGCAGGGCAGGCACCGAACGGGTGAGCCGATACCGCGTGCGGGCGCGTTCACCCTCGGCGAGATAGTTCTCGAATACCGAGGTTGTCGCCACCGCGATGACCTCGGCGGGCAGCGCCTCGGCCGGCGCAGCCGACAACCGCTCGTCGGCCCGGCGCAGCAACGCCTCGTGATCGGGAAAGATCAACGCCTCTTTCGATCCGAACTGGCGAAACGCGGTGGTCCGTCCCACCTGTGCCCGCGCCGCGATGTCGTCGACGCTGGTGGCCTCGTACCCACGTTCCTCGAACAGGTCGAACGCCGCGCTCACCAGACGCTCTCGGGTACTTGGCAGGCCGGGCATGGGTGCACCTCCGTCGGGTACTGAGTGCCGATGATATGGTACTGAGTACCAAACCGTAGCAGGGCGATGCACCCGATGTGCAGTCCGGGCAACGATGGAACACGAGAGTCACGAGCTGAGAGCGAAGGAGACGATCATGGCTGGTTGGGCCGGTAACCCATCTTTTGATCTGTTTCAGCTGCCGGAGGAGCACGAGGAGCTCCGGGCGGCGATCCGGGCGCTGGCGGAGAAGGAAATCGCGCCGCACGCCGCCGACGTCGACGAGAACGCGCGCTTCCCGGAGGAGGCTCTGCGGGCCCTGAACACGTCGGGCTTCAACGCGGTGCACGTGCCCGAGGAGTTCGGTGGGCAGGGCGCGGATTCGGTGGCCGCCTGCATCGTGATCGAAGAGGTGGCCCGGGTGGATGCGTCGGCGTCACTGATCCCGGCCGTCAACAAGCTGGGCACCATGGGCTTGATCCTGCGTGGGTCGGATGATCTGAAGAAGCAGGTGCTGCCGTCGTTGGCGGCCGGTGAGGCGATGGCCTCCTACGCGCTTTCGGAGCGCGAGGCGGGCAGTGATGCGGGCGCGATGCGGACCAGGGCCAATGCCGACGGCGACGACTGGATTCTGAACGGCACCAAGTGCTGGATCACCAATGGCGGTAAGTCGTCGTGGTACACGGTGATGGCGGTGACCGATCCGGACAAGGGTGCCAACGGGATTTCGGCGTTCATCGTGCACAAGGACGACGAGGGCTTCAGCGTCGGCCCCAAGGAGCGCAAGCTCGGTATCAAGGGGTCGCCGACCACGGAGTTGTATTTCGAGAACTGCCGGATCCCGGGGGACCGGATCATCGGGGAGCCCGGGACCGGGTTCAAGACGGCGTTGGCGACGTTGGATCACACCCGGCCGACGATCGGCGCGCAGGCGGTGGGTATCGCCCAGGGGGCGTTGGATGCGGCGATCGCCTACACCAAGGACCGTAAACAGTTCGCGCAGAGCATCTCTGATTTTCAGGGGGTGCAGTTCATGCTGGCCGATATGGCGATGAAGCTGGAGGCGGCGCGGTTGATGGTGTACCACGCCGCGGCGCGGGCCGAGCGTGGTGAGGGCAGTCTCGGGTTCATTTCGGCGGCGTCGAAGTGTTTTGCCTCCGATGTGGCGATGGAGGTGACCACCGATGCGGTGCAGTTGTTCGGTGGTGCCGGCTACACCGCGGATTTCCCGGTCGAGCGAATGATGCGGGACGCCAAGATCACCCAGATCTATGAGGGCACCAACCAGATTCAGCGCGTCGTGATGAGCCGCGCCCTGCTCAAGTAAGTCCGCGCGAACAGACATAAACCTGCCCGTTTTGCGCGGATTGTAGGCAGGTTTATGTCTGTTCGGCAGAAATGACCCGCGGGAAAAGTCAGCCGCGGGTGACCTTCTCGGTGCTGCGGCGGCGGTCCAGCCCGGCCGGGTCGGGATTGGCCACCTGCACCAGCGATGCGCCGACGGCGAAGACCGCGAGCAGGTTGTCGATGATCTCCTCGGCGGTGTCCCAGGACGCCGTCGACATCACCCGGTCCGCGGCGGCGAAACCCTGTGCGGAGGCTGAACTCCGGGCGGCGGCCAGCACATCGGCAGCCGATTGTCCGGCCAGCGCGGCACCGGGCTGACGCTCCGGCACGATCTGGTCACCATGCACCCGAACCGACGTCGCGTAGTCGGTCACCCCGACCGGGAGGTCGGCGGCGGGCTTGCCGAACGGATCCAGCGACAACACCGCCACCTCGCCGCCCGCGACCGCGTCGTCGGCCTCGTCGAGGCGCTCACGGGTGCACAGCGCGATATCGGCGGATCCGGTCAACACCACTTCGGCACCGATCCACCAGACGCCCAACACCACCGCGGCGGTCTGCCAGTGTGCGGGCAGCAGCACCGCCACCCGGGTGCCCGGGCCCGCACCGAGCTCGTCGCGTAACAGGTTGGCGGTCTTGGCCGCCCAGTTGGCCAGCGTCACCGCCGAGAGCTCGATGCGCTCGCCGGTGGCGTCGTCGTAGTAGGTGATCCGCGGCCCCGCCGGGTCCGAGGCCAGCAACGGGTCCAGCACGGCAGCACTGACGGTGTCCATGTCCGCGCTCAGTTCACGCACTGCGGGTCGTCGGCACCCGCGGTCAGGACCGGCGACGGCGGCGGGGGTGCCTCGCCGGTGTCGGTGGATTCGTCGGCCGACGCCGGGCCAACGGAGTCGAGGGTGACGTCGCTGCCGTCAAGGCCCGAACCGGGACCGGTGTAGTCGGCGGCCAGCACCACCCGCACCGACCCGGACGGAACCGAAGCGTCCTCGGTGACCGGCAGGCCGCCGAGATCCTTCGAGACGGCTTGTGCACCAAGGTCGTCGGTCTTGGCGGCCAGCACCTGACTGTTGGACAGCTGCCCGCCCTCGTGGTTTCCGGTGCTGCCGGGGGTGAACCCCTTGGTGCTCAGCACGTGGGATACCGCGGCGGCCAGACCGTTGATATCGGTGGCGTTGACGACCTCGACCGTGGTCTTGTCCGGCGAATAGGCCAGCTCCTCGGTCTTACCCTCGTCCTGGCCCTGCAGCAGGCTCGAAACCCATTGGTGCACCTCGGTCGGTTCCACCTGCACCACGCTCTGCATGCCGTCGTCGCTCCACCCGTCCTCGCGCAGGATCGGAATGGTCGCGAACGCCACGTTGCCCGCGGCCAGTTTCTGCAGCTGATCGACGAAATCCATGATGTCCCAGCCATCGGAGAGCACCACCGAACGCTGCACGGCGCTCTGCAACTTGCCCAGTGTGGACGGGCTGGACAGGGTCTTGCTCGAGATCACCTCATGGGCCAGCGAGGCCATCACCGACTGTTGACGGGTGACCCGGTCCAGATCCCCGCGCGGCAGATCGTGGCGCTGGCGCACGAAGCTCAGCGCCTGCGGGCCGTTCAGTTTCTGCCAGCCCGCCGGGAAGTCGGCGCCCGAGAGAGGTTCGTACACCGCGTCTTTCAGGCACACGTTGACACCGCCGAGCGCATCGGTGATGAGCGAGAAGCCCAGCAGCCCGATCTCGGCGTAATGGTCGACGGTGACCCCGGTCAGGTTGGCGACGGTCTGGATCAGCTCCTCGCGGCCGGCCTCGACGGCCTTGGGCTCGGCGATCGCCGGGTCCTCGCCCTCGACTTCGACGAGCTGCTTCATCCGGTCCAGCTTCACATCGCCGAACACGCCGTTGATCTTCATCTTCCCCCACCCGGGGGCTTCGACGTAGGAGTCGCGGGGGATGGAGATCGCGGTCGCCGACTTCCCGTTGTTCGGGATGCGCACCAGGATGATGGTGTCGGTGTTGGTCGACACGTCGTCGCCGGCCCGCAGCGTCGCCAGCTCCTCGGGCGACAGCGGGTTGCCGTGCGCATCGGTGCGGCTGTCGTTACCGACCAGCAGGATGTCGATGGCGCCGTCCTCACCGCCCTCGCCGAGGGCGGCCGAGTTGATGTGGTTGATGCCGGATTCGAATGAGCGGATCTGACTCCAGGCCACACCCGTTCCGAGCACCACGGCCGACGCTGTGGCGACAGCGATCGTCCGGAGCATGGGGATAGGCACCTGCCCAGGCTACTTGCGGGTCCGACGTGACCCGGGTAACGAAAGACCGGCGTGCCAGACTCAACGCATGGCGCAGCGGATCGTGGTTACCGGGGCGGGCGGCATGGTTGGCCGCGTATTGGCTGATCAGGCACGGCATCAGGGCCGTGAGGTGCTGGCCCTGACGTCGTCGCAATGTGATATCACCGACGCTGCGGCGGTGGGGCGATTCGTCGCAGCGGGCGACGTCGTGATCAACTGCGCGGCCTACACCCAGGTCGACGCCGCCGAGACCGACGAGGACAGGGCCCACGCGGTCAACGCCATCGGTCCGGGAAATATCGCGCAGGCGTGCGCCCGGTCCGGCGCCGGACTGGTGCACGTCTCCACCGACTACGTGTTCGGCGGCGATCGACAGACACCCTACGAGGTCGACGACGCCACCGCACCGCTCGGCGTCTACGGACGCACCAAACTGGCCGGCGAGCAGGCCGTGCTGGCCGTCAAACCCGATGCGCACATCGTCCGCACCGCCTGGGTGTACCAGGGCGGCGACGGCGGTGATTTCGTGGCGACGATGCGCAGGCTGGCGGCGGGGGACCGGACCATCGACGTGGTCGCCGACCAGGTCGGTTCACCCACCTACGTCCCCGACCTCGTCGCCGCGCTGTTGCAGGTGGCCGACGGCGAGGTCGACGCGACCGTGGTGCACGCCACCAACGCCGGGTCGGCCAGCCGGTTCGACCAGGCCAGGGCGACTTTCGAGGCAGTCGGCGCCGACCCGCAGCGGGTCCGCCCGGTCGGCAGCGACCGGCACCCGCGACCCGCCCCGCGCCCGGCATTCTCGGTGCTGGCGGCGCAGCGGTCGGTGTCGGCCGGCCTGACGCCGCTGCGGGATTGGCGCGAGGCGCTGGTGGCGGCGGTCGCGCCGGGGGCCGGCGCCGGCCCGCTACCCTCTACGCCGTGACTGAGGAAGGCCGCCGCCCGCTTGTCGTGGTCACGGTGACGTATTCACCGGGCCCGCACCTTGACCGGTTTCTGGCGTCGTTGTCATTGGCGACCGACCGGCTGGTCACCGTCATCATGGCCGACAACGGGTCCACCGACGGCACGCCCGAAGCGGCCGAGCAGCACTATCCGAACGTCCGCCTGCTGCGCACCGGCACCAACCTCGGCTACGGCGGTGCGGTGAACCGCGCGGCGGCGATCGCCGAAGCCGAGCTGTCCGACCCGGACTGTCCGGGCTTTTTCGTGGTGGCCAACCCCGATGTGCAGTGGGGCCCACGGTCCATCGACCTGCTGCTGGAGGCGGCCGGGCGCTGGCCGCAGGCGGGGGCGCTCGGCCCGCTGATCCGCGAGCCCGACGGTTCGGTGTATCCGTCGGCGCGTCATCAGCCGAGCCTGGTCCGCGGTGGGATGCACGCGGTCGTCGGCCCGTTCTGGAAGTCCAACCCGTGGACGGCGGCCTACCGCCAGGACCGGGAGGATCCCAGTGAGCGTCCGGTCGGCTGGTTGTCGGGTTCGTGTCTGTTGCTGCGCCGGGCGGCCTTCGACCAGATCGCCGGATTCGACGAGCGCTACTTCATGTATATGGAGGACGTCGACCTCGGCGACCGGCTCACCCGCGCCGGATGGCAGAACATCTACGTGCCCGGCGCCGAGGTGGTCCATGACAAAGGGCACTCCACCGGTCGCGACCCGGCCAGCAATCTGGCCGCCCATCACCGCAGCACCTACACGTTCTTGGCCGATCGCTACCCGGCGGTCTGGCAGGCGCCGTTACGGTGGACCATCCGGGGCGCACTGGCGGTGCGGGCCGGTCTGGTGGTTGGTAGTTCCCGGCGTAAGCAGGCGAAAGGGCTCGATTGACCATGACGGATCCCGCGAACGTCGATGCCGTCGTCCTGGTCGGCGGCCAGGGCACCCGGCTGCGGCCGCTGACCCTTTCGGCACCCAAACCGATGCTGCCCACGGCCGGGCTGCCGTTCCTGACCCATCTGCTGTCGCGGATCGCGGCGGCAGGCATCCGCCACGTCGTGATGGGAACGTCCTACAAGGCCGAGGTGTTCGAGGCCGAATTCGGTGACGGGTCCGGGTTCGGGCTCGACATCGATTACGTCACCGAAACCGAGGCCCTCGGCACCGGCGGGGCGATCGCCAACGTCGCCGACCAGCTCCGCCACGACACCGCCATGGTGTTCAACGGGGACGTGCTGTCGGGCGCCGACCTGGGGGCGTTGCTGGCGGCGCATGAGTCGCACGGCGCCGATGTCACGCTGCATCTGGTGCGGGTCGGCGATCCGCGCGCGTTCGGGTGTGTGCCCACCGACGCCGACGGAAAGGTCACGGCATTCCTGGAGAAGACCCAGGATCCGCCGACCGATCAGATCAACGCCGGCTGCTATGTGTTCAAACGCGGCATCGTCGAGCAGATCCCCCGGGGCCGCCCGCTGTCGGTGGAGCGGGAGATCTTCCCCGAGTTCCTCAGCCGCGGTTTGCGGGTCTGCGGGTATGTCGACGCGTCCTACTGGCGGGACATGGGTACCCCGGAGGACTTCGTGCGCGGTTCGGCCGATCTGGTGCGCGGCATCGCCGCCTCACCGGCGCTCGACGGTCAGCGCGGTGAATCACTCGTGCACGACGGCGCGGCCATCGCGCCGGGTGCCCTGCTGATCGGTGGAACCGTGGTGGGCCGCGGCGCCGAGATCGGCGCAGGCGCAAGGCTTGACGGCGCGGTGATCTTCGACGGCGTGCGGGTCGGGGCGGGCGCGGTGATCGAGCGCTCGATCATCGGTTTCGGTGCCCGCATCGGGCCGCGGGCGTTGATCCGGGACGGGGTGATCGGCGACGGTGCCGATGTCGGTGCCCGCTGCGAACTGCTGCGCGGTGCCCGGATCTGGCCGGGTGTGGCGATCCCCGACGGCGGTATCCGGTTCTCCACCGACGTGTGAGTCGTCGCCGACGCTACGCTTTCTGGCGCCTTTTCGGGTTTTGATCAGCACAAACCGTAGTCTCGGCGGCGAACTGTCAAATACAACCTTAGTTTGTTAATATTGACCAAACTAAGGCGGTAGATGACAGTGGCTCGTACTATTCCTCCCTCGATCGCCGGCGTGGTTGAGCAGCTCGAGCTCGACGGGGGCCTGGTTGTGACGGTGGATCGATTGGCCGCCGCCATGCGTGACGCCGACCTCGAAGTAGACGAGCCAGATATCCCGCGCTTCGCGTACGAACTACAGCGTGACGGGTGGCTGGGCCGCTTGCGGACCAAGTATGCCTGGGAGTTTCTTCCGGGAGCTCGTGCCGGGGCGTACGGCTCAGGTGATCGCTTTATCGAATTCCGCGCGCAGCATGCGGTTCACCCGACCTGGCGCGGTGTCCTTGCGATGGAGTCGGCCGGATCGGTACTTGGCGTGGCGCAACGACTTCCCGACAAGGAAGTCGTTGCCCTGCCCGCCGACGAGCGTTTTCCGAAAGCACTTGTCGGTGAGTGGCGTTACGTTCGCGTAGAACTACCCGAGCGGGGATTGACAACGGTCGACGGGTTGCCGTCGTGGAATCTCGAAGGTCTTGTCGTGGGTATTGCGGCCCGGCCGGCGGCCTATAAGGACGTGGCCGGTCTCGGACAGTGGCTGCCGGAAGCCTCTCTTCGGGTCGATGTCGGCACTGTCATTGCGTTGCTTGTGGCAATGAACTCCGCGACCTCACAACGGGCCGCGTACCTTCTGGGCGCGGCCGGCAACCAGGACGCACGAGCGGCGATCCTCGACGCCTACCCTGCTGCGGAGACGGTCTGGCTTGGTCCGCGCACGGCTGGGGAAGGTGTGTTCGACGCCAAGACCAAGGTCAACGACACACTGCTGCACACATACCTCAGCGTGGGAACCGGATCCTGACATGACCCGGATCACCGAAGGGCACCTCGCACGCCACTATCAGGGCGTCAAGGGTGGACGCGACGCCGCACTGCTCGACATTGCCCAGGATCACGCGTTGCGTGTGCTGCACGACAAGGGTCTGTTCGATCGCCAATTGGTGTTCAAGGGCGGCACGGCATTGCGAAAATTCAGAGCCGGCAACGCCGGTCGATTCTAGACCGAGGAAGCCATCTCGGAGAAGTTGGCACGCTATCGGCGAGTGTCGTTGGCGCGTGATCTCTACGATCTGCAATGGTTTGCCACCGAGCGCGCGCTCGACACGGCGCTCGTCCGGCGGCTGTGGGTGCTGAAGGTGTACCGCGACGTGGTTGTCGACGGGCGCGGCACCAAGCCGGTAGATCCGATCGAGGTTGTCCGATTGAGGGACGCGAGCCGGTTTCGTCGGGAGGATATCGGCTACCTCACCAAGCCCGTCCGTATTGACGAATGGATCGCCACAGTCAGCAACCGCTACGCATTCATTGCCGAGCTCGACGCGGACGAACGACGATGGGTCGAGTGCAACGAGCGACACCGCTACGAGGTCGAAACGGCGTTGGCCTCATTCTGTTGACAGCCTCGGTCACACCCGAGTTCGGGAGTGATGATTCGATCACGACTTCTGATCGGCGATATCCAGGCCGGTTCTAGCTGCGGCGCGGGCGAGCTGCGCCAGGCCGAAGTCGGTGCCCTCGGGCAGCGCATCCAGCGGCCACCACCGCAGATCCAGTGATTCGTCGCTGCGGGCGATCTCGGCTCCGGCCGGGGCCCGCACCAGGAACTGCATGTCGAGATGGCGGGTGGGCACACCGAGCGAACAGGTCACCGGATGCACATGAACCGCGGCCAGTTCGGCGGCGATGGTCAGCCCGGCGATTCCGGACTCCTCGGTGGCCTCCCGCAGCGCCGCGGCGTGGATATCGGCGTCGGCATGCTCGCAGTGCCCGCCGAGTTGGAGCCACCGGCCGAACCGCGGATGCAGGGTGAGCAGGGTGTGGGTCCCGGTGTGGTCGAGGACGAGCGCGGACGCGGTGATATGTCCCGGGGCGCATTCGCGTTGGCACGCATCGGGTCTGGCCTCCAGAAAGGACAGCACCGCGTGCCGCAGCGAATCCTGTGCCGCGTCGGTGGTTCGCCACCCGGTGAGCACCGCCACCGCCGAGGCGTGCAGGGTCACCGGAACACCAGCAGACCCTCGGGTGGCACCGGGTCACGCGGCGGCTGCGGCTCCTGTGGGTAGCCGATCGCGATGGCCCCCAGCGGTTCCCAGTCGTCGGGCAGGCCGAGCTCGGCACGCACCAGATCGCCCGCGAAGATCGTCGAGCCGATCCAGCAGCTGCCGATCTCGCGTACCGCCAGCGCCACCAGCAGTCCCTGGACCGCGGCGCCGGCGGCGACCGTGAACATGGTGTGCTCGGCGGCGGTGCGGGCCGCGTCGGGATAGCTGTGCGCGCCGTCGGGAACCAGGAAAGGGATCACCAGTTCGGGTGCGTCGTAAAGGATCTGACCTCGGCCGACCCTGCGCTCGACGGAATCGGGGGTGCGTCCGTCGCCGGCCAGATCGCTGCGCCACCGGTCCTTCATCCGGTCCAGCAGCCGGGTGCGGGTGGCGCCGTCGCGTACCCAGACGAACCGCACCGGACGGGTGTGGTGGGGGGCGGGTGCGGTCAGCGCCTCGCCGACGGCGGCCTCGATCAGCTCGGGCGGCACCGGGTCGTCGGCAAAGCCGCGCACCGAGCGCCGCAGCCGCTGCGCCTGGTTGCGGCCCAGCTGGATCGCCTCGGCGGTGCCGAGCCAGAACAGATCGTCCTCGCCGGACCGCACCAGCGTGCCCGCGGTGGACCCGTCGTCGGCCAGGTCGAGGCCACGTACCACCGCGACCGGGATCGCGGTGAGCTTGCCCTTGACCAGATCGGCGGCCGCGGCGATCTCGTCGGCGACGGCCACCTCGGTGACCACCAACTCGTTGCCGTGCCGGTCGTGGGCGCCGGCATACCCGTGTAGCACCGTGAGACCCGACGCACCGATGGCGAAGTCGGTCTGGCCGTTGCGCCAGGCCCGCCCCATGGTGTCGGTGATCACCACCGCCACCGTGACGCCGAGCCGGTCCCGCAGGGCCGCCCGCAGCGCGGCGGCGCTGCCGTCGGGGTCGACGGGCAGCAGGGCCAGCTCGGTGGAGTCCACGTTGGAGCCGTCCACCCCGGCGGCGGCCTGTACCAGCCCGATGGCGTTCTCGGTGATCAACGTGCGGCCCTTGCGGGCCAGCACCCTGGTAGCCTCGGCGTCGATCAGGGTGCGCCGCAGCGCATCCCGTTCCTCGGGGTTGGTGGGCGCGGCGACGATACGGCCCTCGCACTTGGACACCACCTTGCTGGTCACCACCAGCACGTCGCCGTCGCGCAACCACGGGGCGGCCGTGGCGAGTGCGCCGACCAGGTCGTCGCCGGGCCGGAACTCCGGCAGGGCCGTAACCGGCAGGATCTCGACGCGGTCGGCCGAGCCGTGCTCGACGTGCGCCGCTGCCGGGTCGGGCAGGCTCACAGCGTCACGCCGACGGTGTCGAGTCCGGCGCGCACCATCTCGGCCGTGGTGGGTGGGTCGGTCATCAACAGCGGAACCGCGCGCACCGTCACCCCCTCGATCTCGGCGTCGTCGCCCTCGTGCACCAGCCATGCGTCCAGCAGCCCGGTCCCCGAGCGGGCACCGAAATGCCTGCCGACACCCTGCGAGGTGGATTCCACCCCGATGATCGACAGGCATTCGTCGGCCATGCCGCGCAACGGTTTTCCGGCGATGATGGGAGAGTAGCCGACCACCGGGGCCGCGGTGGAGCGCAATGCGCCACGAATGCCGGGGATCTGCAGGATCGGGCCGACGCTGACCACCGGGTTCGACGGTGCCAGCAATACGACATCGGCGTCGGCGATGGCCTCGGTGACGCCGGGTCCCGCGGTTGCCTGTTCGGCGCCGACGAACGCGAAGCTGTGCGAGGGCACCTTGGCGCGGTAACGCACCCACCACTCCTGGAAGTGGATGGCGCGTTTCTCGCCTGCCGTCTCGCCCGGTCCAGGGTCGGTGATCACCACGTGGGTCTCGCTGCGGTCATCGCTGGCCGGCAACAGCCTGGCCCCCGGTGCCCATCGTTTACACAGCGCCTCGGTCACCTGCGAGAGCGGGTAGCCGGCGCGCAGCATCTGGCTGCGGACCAGGTGGGTGGCCAGATCGCGGTCGCCGAGGCCGAACCAGTCGGGCTGCACCCCGTAGGCGGCGAGTTCCTCCTTGGCGTGCCAGGTCTCGTCGCGGTGCCCCCATCCGCGCTCCGGATCGATGCCGCCGCCCAGGGTGTACATGCAGGTATCGAGGTCGGGACAGATCCGCACGCCGTGCATCCAGGCGTCGTCGCCGACGTTGACGACGGCGGTGAGTTCATGCTTGCCGGTGCCGTCTGCGAAGCTGCCGAGGCGCAGCAGGTTCTGAACCCCCAGCAAAAATCGTGCGCCTCCGACGCCGCCGACCAGAACGGTGATCTTCACAACGACCGAGACTAGGCGGTGGGGCGCCGCGCACGGAAACGGCGTAGTCACGACTGGGACACGCCGATGTGTCGACGCGCCGGATTCCGATCACGAGATGGTATGAATTCCGGTTCCAGCGCTTGACCCCGGCAGCTAACACGTGTGTAATCACAGCAGTGTCATTTCTGGTTGATGTTCGATTCCGGTGGCGCGGATGGGGATTCGATCATCTGTTCGAAAGGGATGGCCGAACACCGCAGTAACGCATTGCAAGAGTGGGCTCCACCTAGGGATCTACGAGACCGAGTGAGGAGGCGGGGGATATGCCTTATGAGAGCGGCGATTTCGATCGTGTGGTTCGGTTTGACAGCCGGCTACTCGGCTCGGTAGGCAACGCACCGCACATCGATATCGGACCGGCGCCGTTGGGGGCTAATGGACGTCCCCAGCTGAGTTTGGTACCCGAGCACGCCGATGTTGATCCGGGGGACGAGGACGATCAATGGCAGGAACGCGCACTGTGTGCGCAGACCGACCCTGAGGCGTTCTTCCCGGAGAAGGGCGGGTCTACCCGCGAGGCCAAGCGCATCTGCCAGGGTTGCGAGGTTCGTGACCGCTGCCTGGAGTACGCGTTGGCCCATGATGAACGTTTTGGCATCTGGGGCGGGTTGTCTGAGCGTGAGCGTCGGCGTCTCAAACGCGGGATTATTTGAGGCGCTTGGTCAGTCGTCGTCGATCGTCGGGTCGATGACCGACGGCTCCACGCCAAGATAGGTGGCCACCTGGGCCACCAGGATTTCATGCAGAAGATCAGCCAGCTCGTCGGATTCCTTGACCCGGCGCTCGATGGGCTTGCGGAACAACACAATTCGAGCCCGGGTCGCATTTCCTCTGACGTCAACCCCGGCCGGTATCAGCCGGGCCAGCGCAATCGGGCCGTCGGCCACCACTTCCGGGGGCCATTGCACACTGTCCGGATCCTTCGGGGACATTCTCGGGATCTCGTCGACGGCGATGTCGAGCGCCTCGATACGCGCCGCCCAGCGCCGCTCGATCGGTTCGTAGGCCTCCAGCACCGCCATGTCGAACCGTTCGGCCCGGCTACGCCAGCCCGGAACCGACCGGGGGAGCAGCGGCCCGCGGATATCGCGGCCGCGACGCGATCGCCAATGGTTGCGCTGGGCCACGGGGACGATCGTAACGGTTCGGGATCGGCCATCGGCGGCTGCGCGTGTCCGGCGGCGCGCGGCGTTGGTCCGAGATAATCTCTGGTGCGTGAATGTTCCCCGTCGCTGCTGCAGGCCCGGGTGCCCGCACTATGCCGTGGCGACGCTGACCTTCGTCTACTCCGACTCCACGGCCGTCGTCGGTCCGCTGGCCACCGTCTCCGAACCGCACTCGTGGGACCTGTGCGTCGGGCACGCCGGCCGGATCACGGCACCGCGCGGGTGGGAGCTGGTCCGCCACGCCGGGCCATTGCCGACTCACCCCGACGAGGACGATCTGGTCGCACTCGCCGACGCGGTACGTGAAGGCCACTCCGGTGTGCAGGGCGGCGGCGTGGTAGCCGGATTCTCCGATCCGTCCAGCGGGGTCGGCGGCGGTGCCATCATGGCTCCCGCCGCGCGTGCACCGGAGACGAACGGCCGGCGTCGCGGGCACCTGCGGGTGCTGCCCGACCTCAACGATTAGACAACTGTAAGGCTGAGTGTAGTGAGCGTGTCGTTGTCGCGCGGCGGTTAGGCTGGCGCCAACGGTCCCGTTTCACAAGGAGTTCTATGTCTCGGCCAGCAGCCGCTGTTCACGGTGTCATCAAGGCCTATGACGTCCGTGGCCTGGTCGGGACCGAACTCGACGAAGCCTTCGTCGCCGACGTCGGCGGCGCGTTGGCCAGGCTGGTCCGCGCCGAGGGCGCCGACCGGGTCGTGGTGGGCCACGACATGCGGTCCAGTTCGCCGGAGCTGGCCGCGGCGTTCGCCGGTGGCGTCACCGCCCAGGGGCTCGACGTGGTGCGGATCGGCCTGTCATCCACCGATCAGCTGTATTACGCCTCGGGCCGGCTGGACTGCCCGGGAGCCATGTTCACCGCGAGTCACAACCCGGCCGCCTACAACGGCATCAAGTTGTGCCGGGCGGGGGCCAAGCCGGTCGGCAAGGACACCGGCCTTTCGGTGATCGCCGATGAGGTGATCGCCGGGGTACCGGCGCACGACGGACCCGCGGGCACGGTGTCCGATCGCGACGTGCTGGCCGACTATGGCGAATTCCTGCGGTCGCTGGTGGATCTGAGCGGGCTGCGGCCGCTGAAGATCGCCGTGGACGCGGGCAACGGGATGGCAGGCCACACCACCCCCGCGGTGCTCGCGCCGCTCCCCGGCGCGACCATTCTTCCGCTGTTCTTCGAGCTGGACGGCACCTTCCCCAACCACGAGGCCAACCCGCTGGACCCCGCCAACCTGGTCGACCTGCAGGCACACGTGCTGGCCTCGGGAGCCGATATCGGGCTGGCCTTCGACGGCGACGCCGACCGCTGTTTCGTCGTCGACGAACTCGGCCGCCCGGTGTCGCCGTCGGCGGTGACCGCGCTCGTGGCGGCCCGCGAGCTCAACCGCGAGATCGGCGCCACGATCATCCACAACCTGATCACCTCGCGGGCGGTGCCCGAACTCGTCATCGAACGCGGCGGCACCCCGGTGCGGTCCCGGGTCGGGCATTCCTACATCAAGGGACTGATGGCCGATACCGGCGCGATCTTCGGCGGCGAGCATTCGGCGCACTACTACTTCCGGGATTTCTGGGGTGCCGATTCCGGCATGCTGGCGGCGCTGCACGTGCTGGCCGCCCTCGGTGAGCAGGACCGCCCGCTGTCGGAGATGATGGCCGACTATCAGCGTTACGAATCCTCTGGCGAGATCAACTTCGCCCTGACCAGCACCGTCGATGCGTCGGCATGTATCGACGGCGTCCTGCAGTCGTTCGGCAGTGACATCCATTCCATCGACCACCTCGACGGTGTCACGGTCGATCTCGGCGACGGCAGCTGGTTCAACCTGCGCACGTCCAACACCGAGCCGCTGTTGCGGCTCAACGTCGAGGCACGCACCACCGAGGACGTCGACGCGATCGTCGGCAAGATCGGCGCGCAGATCACCACGGCCGACGAGGCGGTGCCATGAACGCGGTGGACGCGCCGGTCGACCTCGACGACGGCGACAGCCTGGCGGCCGCGGACCGCAACGGGCTGCTGCGTGCCGCGGCGATGGCAGGAGCCCAGGTGCGGGCCACCGCGGCCGCGCTGGACGAAGGAGTGCTCGACTCGCTGCGGTCCGACACGCCGCCACGCACCGTGATCTGGGTGGCGGGCCGCGGAGCGGCCGGTAGCGCCGGGGCGGTGCTTGCCGCATCGCTGGGCGGCACGGTGTCGGTGCCGATCGTGCCGGCCGCCGAGATCCCGCCGTGGATCGGCGCGCTCGATGTCCTGATCATCGCCGGTGACGACCCGGGCGACCCGACCCTGGTGTCCGCCGCGGCCACGGGTGTGCGGCGGGGGGCGCGGGTCGTGGTGGCCGCGCCCTACGAGGGGCCGCTGCGCGATGTCGCGGCGGGCCGGGCGGTATCGCTGGCACCGCGTCTGTGGGTACCGGACGATTTCGCCTTCACCCGCTACCTGGCCGCCGGTCTGGCGGTGCTGCATGTGGTCGAACCCGGGATGCGGATCGACCTGGCGGCGCTGGCCGACGAACTCGATGCCGAGGCGCTGCGCAACAGCGCCGGGCGGGACCTGTTCACCAATCCCGCCAAGACGCTGGCCGAGCGGATGTCGGGAGTGGGCGCCGTGCTGTCCGGTGACGGCGCGGCGGCGCTGGCGCTGGCGCGACACGGGTCGGCGACCATGTTCCGGCTGGCCGGCCGGGTCGTCGCCGCCGCGGGGCTGGCCGATGTGCTGGCCGCAGCGGGAAGTGGGGTGACCGGGCCGCCTGCGGAGCGGTCGCTGTTCCACGACGAGGAGATCGACGGCCCGTTGCCGCAGCGGGTGCGGACTTTCGTGCTGAGCACCGACGTCGAACGGCCCGGTGTAGCCGCCCGGATCGGTGGATTCGACGACATCACCGTGATGGGCGCCGAGGATGTGCCCGACGCGGCAGGCACTACTGTGCCGGTCGGACGTCCCGAACAACAATTGGCGATACTGGCCGTCCGCTTGGAGATGACGGCCGTCTATCTGAAACTGGTTCGAGGTTAAACGAGTGCATCTGCTACGCGGGGCGGTGCGGACCTATGCCTGGGGTTCGCGTACCGCCATAGCCGAGTTCACCGGCAGGCCAAGCCCCACAGCGCATCCGGAGGCCGAGCTGTGGTTCGGCGCGCATCCCGGCGACCCGGCGTGGTTGCAGACCGAGCACGGTGAGCAGTCGCTGTTGCAGGCCGTGCAGGACGATCCGGAGGGTCAGCTCGGCCCGGCTGCGGTCGGCCGCTTCGGCGACGCGTTGCCGTTCCTGGTCAAGGTCCTCGCGGCCGACGAACCGCTGTCGCTGCAGGCGCATCCGAGTGCCGACCAGGCCCGCGAGGGTTTCGAGCGGGAGGATCGGCTCGAGATTCCGGTGTCGGCGCCCACCCGCAACTATCGCGATCGCAGCCACAAACCGGAGTTGCTGGTCGCGCTGGGCCAATTCGACGCGCTGGCCGGCTTTCGCCCGGTCGCGCACACCGTCGAGCTGATGCGGGCGTTCGCCGTGTCCGATCTGGACCCGTTCATCAACCTGTTGGCCGGGCAGGCCGATGCCGACGGCCTGCGGGCCCTGTTCACCACCTGGATCACCGCGCCCCAGCCGGACCTGGACGTGCTGGTGCCCGCGGTGCTCGACGGGGCGGTCCAGTACATCCGTTCGGGCGAGAAGAAATTCGCCGCCGAAGCCAAGACCGTGCTCGAGCTGGGCGAGCGCTATCCGGGTGACGCCGGGGTGCTGGCCTCACTGCTGTTGAACCGGGTCAGCCTCGAGGCCGGCGAGGGGATCTACCTGGGTGCCGGGAATCTGCACGCCTATCTGCACGGTGTCGGTGTCGAGGTGATGGCGAACTCCGACAACGTATTGCGTGGCGGGTTGACGCCCAAACACGTCGATGTACCCGAGCTGCTGCGGGTGCTGGACTTCACCCCCACCCCGGAAGACCAGCTGCGCCCCGAAACGGTCAGGGATGAGACCGAGGTGCTCTACCGAACGCCCGCACCGGAGTTCGCGGTGTCGGTGTTGTGCGTGGACGGGGATCACCTCGGTCACGAGATCGACGCGCAGTCCCATCACGACGGCCCGCAGCTGCTGCTGTGCACTGAGGGCGCCGCGGTGGTGCACTCCAAGACCGACAGCCTGGCCCTGGAGCGGGGCGCGGCCGCCTGGGTGGCCGCCGACGACTGCCCGATCCGGTTGACCGCGGCCCAACCCACAAAACTGTTCCGGGTGACCGTCGGCATCTGAGGTGTGCGTCAGCCGGCCGCCGAGAGCGGTTCGGTGTCCTGGCTGGGGGGTTGCCTGCGTGCGGACCGCCACAGCCCGACGTTGGTCCGCACCGCGCGGGCGATCAGCCTTGGCGACGGCGCGAGGTAGAGACTGTCGAGCAGGCTGGTCCGCCGCAGAAACCATTCGGCCAGAACCGGATCCGTCTCGGCCGCCCCGATGAACTGGTCGAACAGGCCGTAAAGCGGTGCGTACCACCATGATCTGTCACCCTCGGCGCCGTGCGCGATCTGATCGGCGACCGAGTTCAGCAACCACACCGGGTAGATGGTCCGTGCCGTGCGGTGGACCAGCCTGGGGATGAAGTCGGTCCGGCCCGCCGCCAGTTCGGCCCGCAAGTCGGTGGCCTGTAACGCCGTCATGGTCACCCCCTGCCCGTAGGTCGGGTTGAGGCTGGCGACCGCATCGCCGAACGGCAGGATCGCCCCCGGCAGCCGTCGCAGCTTGTCGTAACGGCGCCACCGGGCCGACGGGTACCGGTGGAAGGCCATCTCGCCCACCGGCTCCCCGGCGTTCAGCGCTGCCGCGATGTGCGGGGGAAGGGTGGTGGTGGCCTGGGCGCGGATGCCGGTGAAGTCGCGCGGCGGCTGTGCCCGGGCGACGCCGAAGGCCGTCACGGTCCAGATGCCGTCCTCGTGGAACAGCATGCCCATGCCGAGCCCCTCATCGTGGGAGGCGCTGACCAGAACCATCTGCTCGGGCATCGCCCCTTTCGGAATCCGCACCCGATGCGACGCGTAGGTGACCCCGATCTTCACCGTGTCCTCGCGGGGACGGTCATATCCCCACTCCTGCAACCACGCCGGTAGCCGGCTGCCCCGCCCGGACCCGTCGACCACCAGATCGGCCCGCACCAGGCTGCCGTCGTCGAGGACCACTCCGGTCACCCGCTCGGTGGTCGCGTCGAACCGCGGATGGGCCACGGCGCCGTGGTGCACGGTGACGTTGGGCAGGGCCAACACGCGTTGACGGATCTGCCATTCGAGCCGGCCGCGGCTCGGTAGATAGGCCGTGAACCTGGATTCCAGCGTGTGACCGGTACCCAGGACGTGGCCCGCGGCCGCGAAATGGATCGCGTCCGGGTGGTTCTCCACGACCGGCACGCCCGCGGCGGCCATATCCGCGAGCAGACCCGGGAACAGCGCCTCGAGTTCCTGGGCGCCGCGGGCCATCAGCAGAT
Source organism: Mycobacterium sp. NPDC003449 (assembly GCF_053588415.1). NCBI lineage: Bacteria > Bacillati > Actinomycetota > Actinomycetes > Mycobacteriales > Mycobacteriaceae > Mycobacterium > Mycobacterium sp. NPDC003449. The sequence goes on along the minus strand of NZ_JBSFPX010000018.1, from coordinate 31,490 downwards.
GGACGTGCTGTCCCTGGGGTATCGCGCCGCGGTTGACCGGGCCATCGGGAAGCTCATCGCGCTCGTAGATGGTGACGCGGTCGAAGTGCTCCGACAACACTTTCGCCACGCAGAGACCCGCGATGCTTCCTCCGATGACAACGGCATGCGGGCAGGTATCTTTCAGACTCTTACGCATCGACGGTCACCGTAATGGGAACATGACGGGAACGGGTCGGAATGAAAGGCAGCGTCAATTATGAACGCCAGGCGGCGGACGAAATCTGTCGAGCAGTCGATTGCTGACACCGATGAGCCGTCGACCCGGCTCCGCAAGGATCTCAATTGGTGGGATCTCACCGTCTTCGGCGTCTCGGTGGTGATCGGTGCCGGCATTTTCACCATCACCGCATCTACGGCGGGCAATCTGACCGGACCGGCGATCTCCATCTCGTTCGTGATCGCCGCGATCGCATGCGGTTTGGCGGCCCTGTGCTATGCCGAGTTCGCTTCCACGGTGCCAGTTGCCGGCAGCGCATACACATTTTCCTATGCGACTTTCGGCGAATTCATCGCCTGGGTCATCGGCTGGGATCTGATCCTGGAATTCGCCGTGGCCGCCGCGGTGGTGGCCAAGGGTTGGTCGAGTTACCTCGGCACGGTGCTCGGCTTCGACGGGGGGACGGTGGATCTGGGCCCGGTCCAGCTGGACTGGGGCGCCCTGATCATCATCGTGTTCGTGACGCTGCTGCTGGCCCGCGGGACCAAGTTGTCGGCCGAGGTCAGCCTGGTGATCACGGTGATCAAGGTGGCCGTGGTGGTGTTGGTGGTGGCGGTCGGTGCGTTCTACATCAAGGCCGCCAACTACACGCCGTTCATTCCGCCCTCGGAGGCCGGGGAAGGCGGCACCGGGGTGGACCAGTCGTTGTTCTCCCTGTTCACCGGGGGCGAGGGCAGTCATTACGGGTGGTACGGGGTGCTGGCCGGGGCCTCGATCGTGTTCTTCGCGTTCATCGGGTTCGACATCGTCGCCACCACGGCCGAGGAGACCAAGAACCCGCAGCGTGACATCCCGCGCGGGATCCTCGGGTCACTGGTCATCGTCACGGTGCTCTACCTCGCGGTGACCGTGGTGCTGTCGGGCATGGTGTCCTATCGCGAGCTCAAGACCAGTGACGGGCAGTCGTCGAACCTGGCGACCGCGTTCGCCGCGAACGGAGTGGACTGGGCCGCGAAGGTCATCTCGGTCGGCGCGCTGGCCGGGCTGACGACCGTCGTCATCGTGTTGATGCTCGGGCAGACCCGGGTGCTGTTCGCGATGTCGCGGGACGGGCTGGTGCCGCGGCGACTGGCCAAGACCGGCCCGCACGGAACCCCGGTGCGGATCACCGTGATCGTGGGTGTCGTGGTGGCCCTGGCGGCGTCGGTGTTCCCGATCGACAAGCTCGAAGAGATGGTGAATATCGGCACGCTCTTCGCCTTCGTGCTGGTGTCGGCCGGGGTGCTGGTGCTGCGCCGGACCCGCCCCGATCTGCCCCGCGGGTTCCGGGCGCCGTTCGTGCCGTTATTGCCGATCGCCTCGATCGTGGCCTGCGCCTGGTTGATGCTCAACCTGACCGGGCTGACCTGGATCCGGTTCCTGATCTGGATGGCCATCGGTGTGGTGGTCTATCTGCTCTACGGCCGCAGGCACTCGGTGCTGGCCAACCGGGACGTCGTCACCACGCGGTAGGGCTCGGGCCCCGTTTGTAGCGCCACGGCGAAAAAATCGCACGTCGAACGCAACAGCGGTACCCGTGTGCCCGCAGTCACTTTACAAAACATCTATAAATGTCTAGACGAACGACATGTGAGCCTCTATAGTCAAGGCATCGAAGTGATGGCACTCACACAAGGAGGCTGACGTGGTGGCGGAACTCTCCGGCGCTGACACCGCCGATATCGCGCAATGGCGGGACCGGAAGCGGCATCTCTGGCTGATGGGGCTGATCGCCCCGACCGCGATGTTCGTGATGCTTCCGCTGATCTGGGCGCTCAATCAGTGGGGTTGGCATACCGCGGCGCAGGTGCCGATGTGGATCGGCCCGATCCTGCTCTACGTGCTGCTGCCGCTGCTGGACCTGCGCTACGGGCCCGACGGGCAGAACCCGCCGGACGAGGTGATGGAGCGGCTGGAGAACGACAGGTACTACCGGTACTGCACCTACGTCTACATCCCGTTCCAGTACGCCAGCGTGATCCTGGGTGCCTACCTGTTCACCGCGGCGGATCTGAGTTGGCTCGGGTTCGACGGCGGGCTCGGTTGGCCGGCCAAGATCGGTGTCGCGCTGTCGGTGGGGGTGCTCGGAGGGGTGGGCATCAACACCGCGCACGAGATGGGGCACAAACGGGACTCGCTGGAACGCTGGCTGTCCAAGATCACCCTGGCCCAGACCTGGTACGGCCACTTCTACATCGAGCACAACCGCGGCCACCACGTCCGGGTCGCCACGCCCGAGGACCCGGCGTCGGCCCGGTTCGGGGAGACCTTCTGGGAGTTCTTGCCGCGCAGTGTGTTCGGCAGCCTGCGCTCGTCGTGGCAGCTGGAGGCGCAGCGGCTGCGCCGGCAGGACCGCTCGCCGTGGCACTGGTCCAACGACGTCCTCAACGCCTGGGCGATGTCGGCGGTGTTCTGGGGCGCACTGATCGCGGTCTTCGGTCCCTGGGTGATCCCGTTCATGGTCATCTCGGCGGTCTACGGCTTCAGCCTGCTGGAATCGGTGAACTACCTCGAGCACTACGGTCTGCTGCGGCAGAAGACCGCCAGCGGCCGCTACGAGCGCTGCGCGCCGGTGCACAGCTGGAACTCCGACCACATCGTGACCAACCTGTTCCTGTACCACCTGCAGCGGCACAGCGACCACCACGCCAACCCGACCCGGCGGTACCAGACCCTGCGCAGCATCGACGGAGCCCCCAACCTGCCCAGCGGGTATGCCTCGCTGATCGGGCTGACCTATCTGCCGCCGCTGTGGCGCAAGGTGATGGACCACCGGGTGCTCGAGCACTACGACGGTGACGTCACCCGGGTGAACATCCAGCCGCGGCTGCGCGAGAAGGTGCTGGCGAAGTACGGAGTGCACCAGTGAGCGCGTATCGGTGCCCCGGCTGCGGCTACGTCTACGACGAGGCCAAAGGGGCACCGCGCGAAGGATTCCCGGCCGGAACGGTATGGGACCAGGTGCCCGACGACTGGTGCTGCCCGGACTGTGCGGTACGGGAAAAGATCGATTTCGAAAGCGTGGAGGCCAAGCAATGACTGACTACAAGCTCTACATCTGCGTCCAGTGCGGATTCGAGTACGACGAGGAGAAGGGCTGGCCCGAGGACGGCATCGCCCCCGGCACCCGCTGGGACGACATCCCCGACGACTGGAGCTGCCCGGACTGTGGCGCGGCCAAATCCGACTTCGAGATGGTCGAGGTCGCCCGGCCGTGACCACGGCCGGGCCTGCCGCCAGCGCGGGAAGCGTGACACGAGGATTGGAAGCGATATTGTCGCGCATGTGAGTCGGCCGCCCGAGAAGCAGCGCATCCCGTATGCCGAGGCCTCGCGGGTACTGCTCCGCGATTCGATTCTCGACGGTATGCGCGATCTGCTGCTGACCCGGGACTGGTCGGCGATCACGCTCTCGCATGTGGCACAGGCCGCCGGCATCAGCAGGCAGACCATCTACAACGAGTTCGGATCCCGGCAGGGCCTGGCCGAGGGATACGCGATGCGGCTGGCCGACCGCCTCGTCGACGCGGTGGACGAGGCGATCAACCACAACGTCGGCCAGGTGCACGCGGCGTTCCTGGAGGGGTTCCGGGCCTTCTTCGCCGAGTCGGCCGCCGATCCGCTGGTGATCTCGCTGCTCACCGGCGCCTCCAAACCCGACCTGCTGCAGATCATCACCACCGGCAGCGGACCCATCATCACCCGGTGTTCGGCCCGGCTGACCGGAACCTTCCAGAACAGCTGGATCAAAGCCAGTGACTCCGACGCCGGCGTGCTGGCCCGGGCCATCGTGCGACTGGCGATGAGCTACGTCTCGATGCCGCCCGAAGCCGACCACGATGTGGCCGGTGACCTGGCCCGACTGATGACTCCGTACGCCGAGCGCTACGGTGTCTTAGATACCCCGTAGCTGTCAGTGCGCCGCCGCTGTGAGAAAACCGCATGAGCGCCTGTCCCGCGAGCCCGCAGGCTAGAGGTATCTGCATGTGGCGTCCCCATTGGGCGCGCCCGTGCGCTTGCCAGCAATCACGAATGAAAGAGGGCTCTACATGACTGAATTGAAGGCCGACAGCCGTGGCGGCATCGACTTCAAGGTGGCCGATCTGTCGCTGGCCGACTTCGGCCGCAACGAGATCCGCCTCGCCGAGCACGAGATGCCCGGCCTGATGGCGCTGCGCCGCGAGTACCACGATGTGCAGCCGCTCAAGGGCGCCCGGGTGTCGGGTTCGCTGCACATGACCGTGCAGACCGCGGTGCTGATCGAAACCCTGGTCGCCCTCGGTGCCGAGGTGCGCTGGGCGTCGTGCAACATCTTCTCCACCCAGGACCACGCCGCGGCCGCGGTCGTCGTCGGCCCGCACGGCACCCCCGAGGAGCCCAAGGGTGTCCCGGTGTTCGCCTGGAAGGGTGAGTCCCTCGAGGAGTACTGGTGGGCGGCCGAGCAGATGCTCACCTGGCCGAACGAGCCCGCCAACATGATCCTCGACGACGGCGGGGATGCCACCATGTTGGTGCTGCGCGGCGCCCAGTGGGAGAAGGCCGGTGTGGTGCCGCCGTCCGAGGACGGCGACTCGGCCGAGTGGAAGGTGTTCCTGAATCTGGTCCGCACCCGCTTCGAGACCGAGAAGGACAAGTGGACCAAGATCGCCGAGTCGGTGCAGGGCGTCACCGAGGAGACCACCACCGGGGTGCTGCGCCTCTACCAGTTCGCCGCGGCCGGTGAGCTGGCCTTCCCGGCGATCAACGTCAACGATTCGGTCACCAAGAGCAAGTTCGACAACAAGTACGGCACCCGGCACTCGCTGATCGACGGCATCAACCGCGGCACCGATGTGCTGATCGGCGGCAAGAAGGTGCTGATCTGTGGCTACGGCGACGTGGGCAAGGGCTGCGCGGAATCGCTGGCCGGCCAGGGCGCCCGCGTCCAGGTCACCGAGGTCGACCCGATCAACGCGCTGCAGGCGCTGATGGACGGCTTCGACGTGGTGACCGTGGAGCAGGCGATCGGCAACGCCGACATCGTCGTCACCGCAACCGGCAATCAGGACATCATCACCCTCGAGCACATGAAGGCGATGAAGCATCAGGCCATCCTGGGCAACATCGGCCACTTCGACGACGAGATCCAGATGGCCGGCCTGGAGCGCTCGGGCGCCAAGCGCCTCAACATCAAGCCGCAGGTCGATCAGTGGACGTTCGACGACGGCAAGTCGATCATCGTGCTGAGCGAGGGCCGGCTGCTCAACCTCGGCAATGCGACCGGCCACCCGTCGTTCGTAATGAGCAACAGCTTCTCCAACCAGGTGATCGCCCAGATCGAGCTGTGGACCAAGAACGACGAGTACGACAACGAGGTCTACCGGCTGGCCAAGCACCTCGACGAGAAGGTGGCCCGCATCCACGTCGAGGCACTCGGCGGGACGCTGACCAAGCTCACCAAGGAGCAGGCGGAGTACATCGGCGTCGACGTCGACGGCCCGTACAAGCCGGAGCACTACCGCTACTGAGTCACCCTTTTCTGCGCGAGCAGACACAAAAGTGCCCCAAATCCCTTGATTTGGGGCACTTTTGCGTCTGCTCGGCAATAGTAACCGGAACGCTTACCGCGATTTCGGCACCCGTGCACCGCCGCCCTTGTTACGGTTCCGCGTCATGGGGCGGGTGTGGGGGATTCTCGTTGTGCTGTTGTTGATCGGATGCACCGAGCTGACGCCGGCGCATGCCGATCCGTCCAATGACAATCACGACCCGATCTTCAACGAGGACGAGTACACCGAGTTCTACACCCCGCCCGACCCGCTGCCGGGCGGGCCGGGAGACCTGATCCGCTCCGAGCCGTCGCGGCTGGTGCTGGAGCCGTCCGGTCAGCTCGGCATGATCGTGGCCGACGGAACGCGAATCATGTACCGCAGCACCGATGCTCGCGGCAATCCGATGGCCGTGACGGGCACCTACTTCGAGCCGCACAATGCCTGGCCGGGGCAGGGGCCGCGGCCGTTGATCGTGTACGGGCCGGGCACCCAGGGGCAGGGTGACCAGTGCGCGCCGTCGCGGCAGTTCAACCAGGGCATCCACTGGTCGCCGTGGCTGGACATCGCGTTCAACTACGAGGAACTGTTCGTCGCGACCATGGTGGCGCGCGGGTTCGCCATCGTGATGACCGACTATCAAGGCCTCGGGACGCCCGGTCTGCACACCTACGTCAACCGGGTCGCCGAGGGCAACGCCATGATCGACGCAGGCCGCGCCGCGATGAAACTGCCCGAAACATCCCTGGATCCCCATGGGCCCGTGGGGTTTTGGGGCTACTCACAGGGCGGGGGAGCGGCGGCGTCGGCCGCCGAGCTCGCCCCTTCCTATGCGCCGGACCTGCACGTGGTGGGCACCTACGCTGGCGCACCGCCGGCCGATCTCAAGGAGTTGTTCCCCTACGCCGACGGCAGCGCACTGGTCGGGGTGGTGGGTTATGCGTTGAACTCCGTGATCACCACCTACCCGGAGTTCGAGGACGTCATCCGGTCCAAACTCACGCCGCGCGGGGCCGACCTGCTGCAGAAGGTTCAGGACCAGTGCATCGCAGAGACGATCACCAAGTTCATGTTCCGGCATCTGCAGCCCTACTTCAACGTCGACATCCACCAGGCGGTGAACGAGGAGCCGTTCAGCACGCTGTTCGATATGCAGAAGATCGGCAAATACAAACCCGATGCGCCGGTGATGATCCTGAGCAACCGATTCGATCCGCTGGTGCCGTGGACGGCGGCCAACCAGCTGGGCCGGGACTGGTGCGCGCAGGGTGCCGATGTGCAGTTCTGGACCAACGAACAGCCCCCGTTCCTGAACAAGCTGGTGATCAACCATGCGCTGCCGATGCTGGTCGACGGGGAACGCGCCATGCAGTGGATGGCCGACCGCTTCAACGGGTTGCCCACGACGCCCAATTGCGGGCAGTTCTGATTGGCCCAGTGTGAAGAAGATTGCGTGATTTCTCGGAATTCACGCAATCTTCTTCACACTGGGCGCCCGCTACGACGTCATCGTGGTCCGGCAGGTGGTTGGCCCGGGTATGGGTTGGGCCAACCGCCGCCGGGATGTGGCGGTGGCGCTTGCGGTGGCCACCCGCCGGGTTGCTGAGGTGGTGAGGTGTACGGGTAGCCCTGGTAGGGATAGGGCCACCCCGCATGGGGATTGGCCTGTTGGTTGGGCGGCCACGCGGCCCCCGGCGGCGGGGGTGTTTGCCAATATCCGTGAACTGGAGGGTACTGGGGTTGACGCCGATTCGACTTCGTCACCGCCCAAACGAGGAGCCAGATGACGGCGCCAATGGCCAGCAGAGGCACAGCCGCCGCCCCGACGGCCCGCCCCGGATGGGACTCGGCCGCCAGGTTCAATGCCATTTGTACGGTCGTCATCGTGGGTCCCCTCCTGCTGGATTGGGCACGCCGACGGCCCGGTTCGTCCCAGCATAGGGCGTATTCACGGGTGCGATTCACACGTATTCCGGGCGACAGCGCGCCTCAGCCACTCGATGCCGGCGATCGTGGCGAATGCCAAAGGAACCGACAAAATGTCCTGGCGCGCACGAGCAGTCTCCCGTTGGTGACGGCAGTTCTGATTGGCCCAATGTGAAGAAGATTGCGTGATTTCTCGAAAACCTGGCGATCTTCTTCACATTGGGTGCCCGCTACGCTGCGTCTGTGCTCATCACGATCGAGGGTGTCGACGGCGCGGGCAAACGCACCCTGACCAACGGTCTGCGGGCCGAGTTCGAGTCCGCGCACCAGTCGGTGGGCAGCCTGGCGTTCCCGCGCTACCACCAGTCGGTGCCCGCCGACCTGGCCGCCGAGGCCTTGCACGGCGCCCACGGTGACCTGGCCGACTCGGTCTATGCGATGGCCACCCTGTTCGCCCTGGACCGGGCCGGTGCCCGGGAACAGATCGAGCACCTGCTGGCCGCCTACGACGTCGTCATCCTGGACCGCTACGTCGCCTCCAACGCCGCCTACAGCGCAGCCCGGCTGCATCAGGGCGCCGACGGCGAAGTCGTGGCCTGGGTCCGCGACCTCGAGTTCGGCCGGCTCAAACTGCCCGCCCCGGACTGGCAGGTGCTGCTCGACGTGCCCACCGAACTGGCCGCGCAGCGGGCCGAGCACCGAGCGAACACCGAAGCCGACCGCGCCAAGGACGCCTACGAGCGCGACGGCGGCCTGCAGCGGCGCACCGGCGAGGTGTATGCGGCCCTGGCTGCCGCCGAGTGGTCCGGCCGGTGGGCCGTCGCGGGCCCCGATGTGGCCCCCGCAGCGCTCGCAGGGCGGTTACGCAGCGGATAAAGCCGAGACACCCGCGTGTGGTAGCCGAGTTTTATCGCGAACTGGTGACACCATGGACACCATGAGGCAAAGGATCCTTGTCGTCGACGACGACCCATCGCTGGCCGAGATGCTCACCATCGTGTTGCGCGGTGAGGGATTCGACACCGCGGTCATCGGCGACGGCAGCCAGGCGCTCACCGCCGTCCGCGAGCTGCGGCCCGATCTGGTGCTGCTGGACCTGATGCTGCCCGGCATGAACGGGATCGACGTGTGCCGGGTGCTGCGCGCCGACTCCGGTGTGCCGATCGTCATGCTGACCGCCAAGACCGACACCGTCGACGTGGTCCTGGGCCTGGAATCCGGCGCCGACGACTACGTGATGAAGCCGTTCAAGCCGAAGGAACTCGTCGCCCGGGTACGGGCCCGGCTGCGCCGCAACGACGATGAGCCCGCCGAGCTGTTGTCGATCAGCGACGTCGAGATCGACGTGCCCGCCCACAAGGTGACCCGTCAGGGCGAGCAGATTTCGCTGACTCCGCTCGAATTCGACCTGTTGGTGGCGCTGGCACGCAAACCGCGGCAGGTGTTTACTCGTGATGTGCTGCTCGAACAGGTGTGGGGATATCGCCACCCCGCGGATACCCGTTTGGTGAACGTGCATGTCCAGCGGTTGCGGGCCAAGGTCGAGAAGGACCCGGAGAACCCGCAGGTGGTGTTGACCGTTCGAGGAGTGGGATACAAGGCCGGACCTCCGTGATCTCACGGCTCGAAGGTGCAGTCTCCGCCCGGCGGTGGCCGTGATCTTCGGTTCCAGACGCCGTATCCGTGGGCGCTGGGGAGGTACCGGCGCGCTGCTGCGCGGGCTGGGCGCGCTCGGGCGGGCGCTGAGCCTGGTGTGGCGGCGTTCGCTGCAGATGCGGGTCGTGAGCCTGACGCTGGGGCTGTCGCTGGCCGTCATCCTGGTCCTCGGCTTCGTGTTGACCAGCCAGATCACCGACCGCATCCTCGAGGTCAAGGTCAGGGCCGCCACCGAGGAGGTGGAGCGGGCCCGCAACACCGTCAGCGGCATCGTCGGCGGTGAGGAGTCCCGTTCACTCGACAGCAGCCTGCAGCTGGCCCGCAACACCCTGGTCGACCGCAAGGCCGATGTGCGTGCGGACGTGGCCGGTGCCTTCGACGCGGTGCTGGTGGTCCCCGGGGACGGTCCGCGTGCGGCCACCGCGGCCGGTCCGGTGCAGCAGGTGCCGGATGCGTTGCGGGATTTCGTCCAGGCCGGTCAGGTCAGCTACCAGTACGCCACGGTGAACACCGACGGGTTCTCCGGCCCGGCGCTGATCGTCGGCAGCCCGACCTCCTCGTCGGTGCCCAATCTTGAGCTCTACCTGATTTTTCCGCTCAACAACGAGGAAAGCACCATCTCGCTGGTTCGCGGCACCATGCTCACCGGCGGGGTGGTGCTGCTCGGCCTGCTCACCGCGATCGCACTGGTGGTGGCCCGCCAGATCGTGCAGCCGGTGCGGTCGGCGTCCCGGATCGCCGAGCGGTTCGCCGAGGGGCATCTCACCGAACGGATGCCGGTGCGCGGCGAGGACGATATGGCCCGGCTCGCGGTCTCGTTCAACGATATGGCCGAAAGCCTGTCGCGCCAGATCCAGCAGCTCGAAGAATTCGGAAATCTGCAGCGCCGCTTCACCTCCGATGTCAGCCACGAACTCCGCACACCGCTGACCACGGTGCGCATGGCCGCCGATCTGATCCACGACCACGCCGAGGATCTCGACCAGGCACTGCGCCGCTCCACCGAGCTGATGGTCAGCGAACTCGACCGGTTCGAGACGCTGCTGGCCGATCTGCTGGAGATCTCGCGCCACGACGCCGGCGTCGCCGAATTGTCGGTCGAGTCGGTCGATCTGCGCTCGACGGTGCAGAGCGCACTCGACAACGTCGGGCACCTGGCCTCCGACGCCGAGGTCGAACTCGACGTCGACATGCCCGGCGACGAGGTGATCGCCGAGGTGGATCCGCGTCGCGTGGAACGGATTCTGCGCAACCTCATCGCCAACGCCATCGATCACGCCGAACGCAAACCGGTGCGGATCCGGATGGCTGCCGACGAGGACACCGTGGCCGTGACGGTCCGCGACTTCGGCGTCGGCCTGCGTCCGGGGGAGGAGAAGCTGGTGTTCAGCCGGTTCTGGCGATCCGACCCGTCGAGGGTGCGGCGCTCCGGCGGCACCGGTCTTGGCCTGGCCATCAGCATCGAGGACGCCCGCCTGCACCAGGGCAGGCTGGAGGCCTGGGGTGAGCCGGGCAACGGCGCCTGCTTCCGGCTGACCCTGCCCCTGGTGCGCGGTCACAAGGTGACCACCAGCCCGTTGCCACTCAAACCGATGACCCAGAAACGAGACCCGCGTCGGCCCGCCAGGGATCGTGAGCCAGCGGAGGAGAGCGTGTGAAGCGGCTGCTGACGGCATTGATCGTCGGCCTGGTGGTAGTGACGTCCGGTTGTGCGGGGATTCCCAGTTCGTCCTCACCGCAGGCGATCGGCACGGTCGACCGGCCTGCGCCCCCGAGTCTGCCCACACCGACTCCGGATATGGACCCCGACGTTCTGCTGCGCGAATTCCTCAAGGCCACCGCCGATCCGGCCAACCGTCATCTGGCGGCCCGGCAGTTCCTGACTGAATCGGCGTCCAGCGGATGGGACGACGCGGGCAGCGCCTTGCTGATCGACCGGGTTGTGTTCGTCGAAACCCGTAGTGCTGACCGGGTTTCGGTCAGCATGCGGGCCGATATCCTCGGATCGCTCTCGGACATCGGGGTTTTCGAGACCGGGGAGGGCGCCCTGCCCGATCCTGGCCCCATCGAGCTGATCAAGACCTCGGGCGGCTGGCGCATCGATCAGCTGCCCAACGGGGTTTTCCTGGACTGGCAACAGTTTCAGTCCACCTACAAGCGCAATACGCTCTACTTCGTCGACCCCACCGGCACCACGATGGTGCCCGACCCGCGCTACGTGGCGGTGTCCGACCCGGATCAGCTGGCCACCGAACTGATCTCCAAACTCGTCGCCGGGCCGCGTCCGGAGATGGCGAAGTCGGTGCGCAACCTGCTCGACACACCGCTGAAGATGCGCGGGCCGGTGACCCGCGCCGACGGTGGGAAGACCGGTATCGGCCGTGGCTACGGCGGGGCGCGCATCGACCTGGAGAATCTGTCCACCACCGATCCGCACAGCCGCCAACTGCTTGCCGCGCAGATCATCTGGACGCTGGCCCGGGCCGGGATCAGCGGACCGTACGTGATCAACGCCGACGGCGCCCCGCTCGACGACCGGTTCGCCGACGGTTGGCAGACCTCCGATGTCGCCGCCAGCGATCCCGGCGCGGCGCCCGGTGCCGCGGCCGGGCTGCACGCACTGGTCGGCGGATCGCTGGTATCCCTGGACGGGCAGCGGACACCGAGGGTCCCCGGTTCGTTCGGGGATGCGCCCAATCAGGTCTCGGCGGCGTTGTCGCGCAACGGCCAGGACGCGGCCTCGGTGGTGGTGTTGCCGGCCGCGCCGGATCCGGCCGCGTCGCTGTGGATCGGACCGCTGGGTGGTGCCGCGGTGCAGGCCGTCGAGGGCCGCACGGTGTCCCGCCCGAGCTGGTCGCTGGATCAGGCGGTGTGGGTGGTGGTCGACGGTGTCAACGTGATGCGGGCCATCCGGGACGCCTCGGGCGCGCCGGCCCGCATCCCGGTCGACGCCGGGGCGGTGACCTCGCGTTACCCGGGACCGATCACCGATCTGCAGCTGTCCCGCGACGGCACCAGGGCCGCGATGGTGATCGCCGGGCAGGTGATCATGGCCGGCATCGAGCAGACCCAGGACGGGCGGTTCCTGCTGACCTATCCGCGACGGCTGGGTTTCGGGCTCGGCGACTCCGCGGTGTCGCTGGCCTGGCGCACCGGTGACGACATCGTGGTCAGCCGCACCGATCCGCAGCATCCGGTCTCCTACGTCAACCTGGACGGGGTGAACTCCGACGGCCCGAGCCGCGAGCTGGCGATGCCGGTGACCACCGTCGCGGCCAACCCGTCGACGGTGTATGTGGCCGACTCGCGCGGCGTGCTGCAGCTGTCGGCGTCGGCCAACGAGGACAACCCGGGCTGGGTCGAGGTGCGCCCGCTCATGGTGGCCGGGGCGATTCCGGTGCTGCCCGGCTGAGATCGCGGGCGATGCGCCGATTTCCGCCCCAGGGCTGCGCTCGCGCGCGATCCACGACCCGCAGGTAGAAATCGGCACCCGACGACGCACCGATGTCGGCCCCGGTGGGCACACTGCGGCCATGCTCGACCTCATCCTGCCGCTGGAATGCGGGGGCTGCGGGGCACCGTCGACGCGATGGTGCCCCGGCTGCGCACGGGAGCTGACGGTCCGCGAGGACGAACCGCACGTGGTGAGCCCGCGGACCGACCCGGGAGTTCCGGTGTTCGCGCTGGGCCGCTACGCGGGTCCGCGACGCCGTGCCATCGTCGCGGCCAAGGAGAAGGGCCGCGCCGACCTCACGGCACCGTTGGGCGCCGCCCTGAGTGATGGCCTGGACCGCCTGCTGACCTGGGGCGTCCTCACCACCCCGGTGACCATCGTCCCCGCGCCCACCCGCCGGATCGCCGCCCGGCGCCGCGGGGGTGATCCGGTCACCCGGATGGCGTCGGTCGCGGTGGCCGGACGGCACGGAATCGGGCTGGTGCAGGCGCTGCGGATGCGGGCCCTGGCGCGTGACTCGGTCGGGCTGTCGGGCACCGCCAGGCAACGCAACATCGCCGGACGGGTCCGGTTGATCGGGGCGGTGGCGCACGAGGCGGTACTGGTCGACGACATCGTCACCACCGGGGCCACCGCAACCGAATCGGTTCGGGTGCTGCGCTGCGCCGGTGTCCGGGTGGCTGCGGTGCTGGCCATCGCCCATGCCTGACGTGCACGGAAATTACTTGCCAATCAAACCGACATGAAGAACTGAAAACACGTCCGCGAAATCGGTGGCACGATCCGGTGAACACGGACTACCGTCGGCAGCAACCACCCGTGAAGAGTCACGGCGGCGCTCTCGATACAGCGCCACTTCACCGCACACCGGTAGGAGGTGAGTACTCGACACCTTGCGCCGACGGGCGGAGCGACCAATCTTTGGCTCGTCGCCGCAATTCGTTAAAGCCCGGCACGCGACGCGCGTGCAACGAGTGAGAGAAACGAGTTGCCAAGTATGTCAACCAATTCCCTGGATTCAGGCCGCACGATGGTGGTCGAGGATCGCGACGCAGAAGCCGCCCAGGAACCCAACGCAGAGGTCGTGGTCAAGGGGCGCAATGTGGAGGTTCCCGAGCACTTCCGGATGTACGTCGCGGAAAAGCTGTCGCGCCTGGAGCGATTCGACCGGACCATCTACCTTTTCGACGTCGAACTTGACCACGAACGCAACCGTCGTCAGCGCAAGAACTGTCAGCATGTCGAGATCACCGCCCGTGGCCGGGGCCCGGTCGTACGCGGCGAAGCCTGCGCGGACAGCTTCTACGCCGCACTGGAATCAGCGGCAGCCAAACTCGAGGCCCGGCTGCGCCGCAGCAAGGACCGGCGCAAGATCCATTACGGGGACAAGAGGCCGGTCTCGCTGCACGAGGCCACCTCGCACGATCTGCTGCAGGGAGCGGCGGTGACACCCACTCCGGAGGCCACCGAAGCCGACGGTCTCGACGATCACGAACCCGGCCGGGTGGTGCGGACCAAGGAACATCCGGCCAAACCCATGACCGTGGACGACGCCCTCTACGAGATGGAGCTGGTGGGCCACGACTTCTTCCTGTTCCACGACAAGGAGAGCGACCGGCCGTCGGTGGTGTACCGACGCCACGCCTACGACTACGGATTGATCCGCCTGGCCTGATCCGGCCACCGGTCGCAGAATCGCACTCCGGAGCTTTCCGGGGTGCGATTTTGCCTGTTGTCGCCGGCTCGAACAGCGACTTTGCCTTGTCACCTACGATGGACCTCGACTAAAGCCCGTGTGATCCCGACCAACGGGGTCCACCCATACCCACAGGGGAAACAGCGTGCTCGATAAGTTGCTCCGTCTCGGTGAAGGCCGCATGGTCAAGCGCCTCAAGAAGGTGTCGGACTATGTCAACACCTTGTCCGATGACGTCGAGAAGCTGTCCGACGCCGAGCTGCGGGGCAAGACCGACGAGTTCAAGAAGCGAATAGCCGACGACCAGAGCGGCGAAGCCCTCGACGATCTGCTGCCCGAGGCGTTCGCCGTGGCCCGCGAGGCGGCCTGGCGGGTGCTCTCCCAGCGTCACTTCGACGTGCAGGTGATGGGCGGTGCCGCGCTGCACTTCGGCAACGTCGCCGAGATGAAGACCGGTGAGGGCAAGACCCTGACCGCGGTCCTGCCCGCCTACCTCAACGCACTCTCCGGTGACGGCGTGCACATCGTCACCGTCAACGACTACCTGGCCAAACGCGACAGCGAGTGGATGGGCCGGGTGCACCGGTTCCTGGGGCTGGAGGTCGGCGTCATCCTGTCGGGCCTGTCCCCGGAGGAGCGCAGAACCGCCTACCACTCCGACATCACCTACGGCACCAACAACGAGTTCGGCTTCGACTACCTGCGCGACAACATGGCCCACTCGACCGACGACATGGTGCAGCGTGGCCACAACTTCGCCATCGTCGACGAGGTCGACTCGATCCTCATCGACGAGGCCCGCACCCCACTGATCATCTCGGGCCCCGCCGACGGCGCGTCGAACTGGTACACCGAGTTCGCCCGGCTGGCCCCGCTGATGGAGAAGGACACCCACTACGAGGTGGACCTGCGTAAACGCACCATCGGTGTGCATGAGCTCGGGGTCGAATTCGTCGAGGACCAGCTCGGCATCGAGAACCTGTACGAGGCCGCGAACTCGCCCCTGGTCAGCTACCTCAACAACGCGCTGAAGGCCAAGGAGCTGTTCACCCGCGACAAGGACTACATCGTGCGTGACGGTGACGTGGTCATCGTCGACGAGTTCACCGGCCGTGTGCTCGTGGGCCGCCGCTACAACGAGGGCATGCACCAGGCCATCGAGGCCAAGGAGCACGTCGAGATCAAGGCCGAGAACCAGACCCTGGCCACCATCACGCTGCAGAACTACTTCCGGCTGTACAACAAGCTGTCCGGGATGACCGGCACCGCCGAGACCGAGGCCGCCGAGCTGCACGAGATCTACAAACTCGGCGTGGTGCCGATCCCGACCAACAAGCCGATGATCCGCGCCGACCAGTCCGACCTGATCTACAAGACCGAGGAAGCCAAGTACATCGCGGTCGTCGACGATGTGTCCGAGCGGTACGAGAAGGGCCAGCCGGTCCTGATCGGCACCACCAGCGTCGAGCGCTCGGAGTATCTGTCGCGTCAGTTCACCAAACGCAAGATCCCGCACAACGTGCTCAACGCGAAGTACCACGAGCAGGAGGCGGGCATCATCGCCGAGGCCGGCCGGCTCGGCGCGATCACGGTCGCCACCAACATGGCCGGCCGCGGCACCGACATCGTGCTCGGTGGGAACGTCGACTTCCTGGCGGACAAGCGGCTGCGGGGCAAGGGCCTCGACCCGGTGGAGACGCCCGAGGACTACGAGGCGGCCTGGGAGGACACCCTCACCACCATCAAGGACGAGGCCAGCGACGAGGCCGAGAAGGTCGTCGATGCGGGCGGCCTGTACGTGCTGGGCACCGAACGTCACGAGTCCCGCCGGATCGACAACCAGCTGCGCGGCCGCTCGGGCCGCCAGGGCGACCCGGGCGAGTCCCGGTTCTACCTGTCGCTGGGTGACGAGTTGATGCGACGGTTCAACGGCGAGACCCTGGAGTCACTGCTGAACCGGCTCAACCTGCCCGACGATGTGCCGATCGAGGCGAAGATGGTGTCGCGCGCCATCAAGAGCGCCCAGACCCAGGTCGAGCAACAGAACTTCGAGGTCCGCAAGAACGTCCTCAAGTACGACGAGGTGATGAACCAGCAGCGCAAGGTCATCTACGAGGAGCGCCGGCTGATCCTGGAGGGCGAGAACCTCGCCGAACAGGCCCACAAGATGGTCGTCGACGTCGTCACCGCCTACGTGAACGGGGCCACCGCCGAGGGCTACGCCGAGGACTGGGACCTCGAAACCCTGTGGACCGCGCTCAAGACGCTCTACCCGGTCGGCGTCGACCACCACGACCTGATCGACTCCGACGCGGTCGGTGAGGCCGGCGAGCTGACCCGCGAGGAACTGCTCGACACCCTGGTCTCCGATGCCGAACGGGCCTACGCGGCGCGGGAGAAGGAACTCGAGGAGCTGGCCGGCGAGGGCGCCATGCGCCAACTCGAACGCAACGTCCTGCTCAACGTGATCGACCGCAAGTGGCGCGAGCACCTCTACGAGATGGACTACCTCAAGGAGGGCATCGGCCTGCGGGCGATGGCGCAGCGCGACCCGTTGGTGGAATACCAGCGCGAGGGCTACGACATGTTCGTCGGGATGCTGGACGCGCTCAAGGAGGAATCGGTCGGCTTCCTGTTCAACGTGCAGGTCGAGGCCGTGCCGTCGCAGCCCAGCGCCGAGGTGGCGCCGGTGGCGGCCCCGCCGAACCTGGCCGAGTTCGCCGCGGCGGCCGCGGCGACCAAACCGTCCGGCGGCGCCGAACCCGAGGACTCGGCGGTGGCCACCAAGGAGCGACCGGCCCAGCCGGCTTCGGCCTTGCGCGCCAAGGGAATCGACAACGACGCCCCGCCGCTGACCTACACCGGCCCGTCCGAGGATGGTTCGGCGGAAGTGCAGCGGACGGGTGGTGGCGGTCGGCACGCCGCATCGACCGGCGGCGGTACCCGGCGGGAGCGTCGCGAGGCCGCCAGGCGCCAGGCCAAGGCGGACCGGCCGGCGAGGTCGCACCGCAAGGGTTAGCCGATCTGCAGCGCCGTCATTTGCCAACGGCCGCCGCGGATCTCGACGCGCGCCGCGATGGCGCGGACCCGTCCGGCGCGGGTGTAGGTGGCGAACACCTCGGCGGCGGCGGGCGCGTCCGCGGCGCCCAGCCGCACCCGGCGCAGCTTGGCGGTCGCCCCGCCGGGCCGTGACCGGGCCAGCGCGACGACCACGTCGATCACCAACGGGCTCATCAGGGTTCGCAGCTGGGCCGGCGGGCGGCGTCGGTCGACGACCTCCAGGGTGCGGCGCAGGGTCAGATCGGCGAATTGGGCGGCACCGGGCGGCGGCGGCACCGGCACCTGCGGCGGAGATGTGACCAACCGCAACCGGCGCGCGGGGTGACCGTGCAACGCCGGCGGGGCCGGGCACAGCCCGACCCGGGGTGGCGCGCCGAGCGGATGGGCCGGCGGCTCGTAGTCGATGACCGGTGAGGTCAGCGATGCGGGCGGGCACGGTTGCCGGGCGGTGAATTCCGGGGTGGCTTGCGGATCGGGTTCTGCGGTGGTCACGGCTCATCTCCAGCAGTCGAAGGACAGGACGACATCTGCTGGAGAGTGCAGACCTGACCATGATCGCACGGGTTGAGCAGGGTTGACGCACCCGTCATGCAGGCTGGTAGAACCGCCGGTTACCGTGGCGGGGTTCAACGCGAACACGAGGGGAGGTGGGCGCCGAATGGTGATGAGGCTGTCGGCGTCCGACGCGGCGTTCTACCACCTGGAGGACACCTCGACGCCGATGTATGTCGGTTCGCTGTCGATCCTGCGTAAGCCGCGCGGCGGGCTGAGCTACGAGACGTTGCTGGCCACCGTCGAACAGCGTTTGCCCCAGATCCCGCGCTACCGGCAGAAGGTCCGTGAGGTGTCGTTGGGGCTGGCCCGCCCGGTCTGGGTGGACGACCCCGATTTCGACATCACCTATCACATCCGCCGGTCCGCGTTGCCCTCCCCGGGAAGCCACGCCCAACTGCATGATCTGGTGGCCCACCTGGGCTCGCGGCCGCTGGACAAGACGCGGCCCCTGTGGGCGATGTACCTGGTCGAAGGGCTCGCCAAGAACCGCATCGCCATCTACACCAAATCCCACCAGGCCCTGGTGAACGGGATGTCGGCGCTGGAGATCGGCCACGTGATCGCCGACCGCACCCAGAAGCCGCCGGAGTTCGGTGAGGACATCTGGATCCCGACCCGCGAACCCGGCGACGGTCAACTGGTGCTCGGCGCGATCGGGGAGTGGATGACCCGGCCCACCAGCCAGCTGGCGGCGCTGCGCGACACGGTCACCGAGGTGGTCACCAGCGCCAGCGAGATGGCCGCGGTGGGGCGTCGGGTCGCCGATGCGGTGCGGACCGCCGCGCGCGGGACGGCGCCCGACAGCCCGCTCAACGCCCGGGTCTCACGCAACCGCAGGTTCACCGTCGCCGACCACCGGCTCGAAGAGTATCGGCGGGTACGCGCCCGCTACGACTGCGATGTCAACGATGTGGTGCTCGCGGTGGTGGCCGGAGCACTGCGCAACTGGTTGTTGTCGCGCGGCGAGCCGGTGACCCCGAGCACGACGGTGCGCGCCATGGCGCCGATGTCGGTCTACCCCGACGCCGAGATCGACTCGACCGGACCCGGCCAGGCCATCAGCGAGGTGTCGCCGTTCCTGGTCGACCTGCCGGTCGGGGAGGGCAACCCGGTGGTCCGGTTGTCGCAGATCGCGCACGCCACCGAATCGCTCTCCACCGCGGCCAGCGTGGTCGACGCCAGGACCATCGTCACGCTGTCCGGGTTCGCACCGCCCACCCTGCACGCCATGGGCATCCGGGTGGCGACGGGCTTCTCGGCCCGGCTGTTCAACCTGCTGATCACCAACGTGCCCGGGGCGCAGAAGCAGATGTATGTGGCGGGTACCAAGTTGTTGGAGACCTACGCGGTGCCGCCACTGCTGCAGAACCAGGTCCTGGCCATCGGCGTCACCTCCTACGACGGCATGTTGTACTTCGGGATCAATGCCGACCGCGACGCCATGAGCGACGTCGATGTGGTCCCGGCGCTGTTGCGGGAGTCCCTCGATGAATTGCTGGACGCGGCCGGATAGCCGGCGGCAAAATTCAACAGCATTTGACCTCGGCCCCCATTCGCGATCTGATGAATTCACCATGGCCACTGAGATACGAAAAAGTAGATCTGACACGCGAACGCAAGAAGCCAAGAAAACCGACGCGTTGAAGTCGCCGACCGGCGACGTTGTCCCGCACCACCCCGTGCTCGATGTGCCGGTCGAGCAGAAGGCATATACCCGCCGCGCCGGCATCGACTGGGTGGTGTTCGGTGTCACCGCCGTGATCGCTCTAGGATTCCTGGTCTGGGGATTCGTCAGCACCGATTCCCTTGCCACCGCATCGGGCGGTGCGCTCAGTTGGGTGATGGCCAATGTCGGCTGGCTGTTCGTCCTGACCGCATCCGGATTCGTGGTATTCGTGATCTGGCTGGCGATGAGCCGATACGGAAACATCCCGCTGGGCCGCGACGACGATGAACCCGAATTCCGCACCGTGTCCTGGGTCGCGATGATGTTTAGCGCGGGCATGGGGATCGGCCTGATGTTCTTCGGCGTGTCCGAACCGCTGTCGCACTTTGCCTCGCCACCGCCGGGGACCGGGGAGGCGGGCAACCCGCGGGCTGCCGAGACCGCGATGGCGACGACGATGTTCCACTGGACGCTGCATCCGTGGGCGATCTACGCCGTCGTCGGCCTCACCATCGCCTACGGCGTGTACCGCAAGGGCAGGCTGCAACTGATTTCGGCGGCGTTCGAGCCACTGCTGGGCACCCGCGCGAACGGGCCGTGGGGCAAGGTGATCGATATGCTGGCGATCTTCGCCACGCTGTTCGGATCGGCGGCCTCGCTGGGGCTGGGGGCCCTGCAGATCCGCAGCGGCCTGCACATCGTCGCGGGAATCGGTGAGACCGGCAATGCCATCCTGATCGGGATCATCACGATCCTCACCGTCGCGTTCGTGCTGTCGGCGGTGTCGGGTGTCGCGCGCGGTATCCAATGGCTGTCCAATATCAACATGGTGCTGGCGCTGGCGCTGGCCCTGTTCATCTTCGTGGCGGGCCCGACCATGTTCATGCTGAACATGATTCCGACGTCGATCGGCAGTTATGTGGGCGACCTCGCGCAGATGGCGGCCCGCACCGGCGCCGAGGGCGAGGATGTCAGCACCTGGCTGCAGAGCTGGACCATCTTCTACTGGGCGTGGTGGATCTCCTGGACCCCCTTCGTCGGCATGTTCATCGCCAGGATCTCGCGGGGCCGCACCATCCGGCAGTTCGTCACCGGCGTGCTGCTGGTGCCCAGCGTGGTGTCGGTGATCTGGTTCTGCGTCTTCGGTGGCGCCGCCATCTTCGAGCAGCAGAACGGTACGGATCTGGCCGGCATGGGCAGCCAGGAGCAGCAGCTGTTCAGCCTGCTGGGTGAGTATCCGATCGCGACCGTGGCCAGCATCGTGGTGATGCTCCTGGTGGCCATCTTCTTCGTCTCGGGCGCCGACGCCGCCTCGATCGTGATGGGTTCGCTGTCCGAACGGGGCACCATCAAACCCACCCGGCCCACGGTGATCTTCTGGGGTGTCGCGACCGGTGCGGTCGCGGCGGTGATGCTGCTGGTCGGCGGCGCGGATGCACTCAACGGTCTGCAATCGATCACCATCGTCGTCGCGGTGCCGTTCGTGCTGGTGATGATCGGGCTCGCGGTATCCCTGGTGCGCGACCTGCAGCGGGATCCGGTGGTGGTGCGTCGCGAATACGCGGCCGAGGCGGTCGAGAGCGCGGTGGTCTCCGGCGTCACCCAACACGGCGACGACTTCGTGATCGCGGTGGAACGCGATCCCGAAGTTCCGGAATCCGACCAGTCCGACGAACCCGGTAAGGCCGCCGGTTCGGACAAGGAACCCTCGGCCGCCGATAAGGACTGACCTGTCGGTTGGGCGGGGGCCGGGACGTCGCGCGTGCCCGCGCGGGGCGTCCCGGCCCCCGGTCGGCCCGGCGCTACGCGGGGCTGCTCTGGACGTCGAAGCCACCGAGCCGGCCACTGGCGGCCTTCGCGGCGCGGGTCACGTGTGAGGCGAGGTCCGGCACTCGCTCGGTCGTGACGCGCATGCTGGGCCCGGCCACGCTCAGTGCGGCGACGGCGTGCCCGGTGTGGTCCAGCACTGGCGCCGCGACGCAGCGGATGTCGGCCTCGTTCTCGATGTCATCGACGGCGTAACCTCTCGCCCGAATCCGGCCCATCTCGGCGCGGAGTTCGTCGGGATCGGTGATCGTGCGCGGTGTGCGCTGGGCCAGGCCGCCGGCGATCACGGCGTCCCAGACCTCGGCAGAGGCGAACGCCAGCACGGCTTTTCCCACGCCCGAGCTGTGCATGGGCTGGCGGGATCCGATCCGCGAGATCATCCGTACGCTTCTGGGGGATTCAATCTTGTCGACGTAGACCACGTCGGGCGGTTCGGGCACCACGACGTGAACCGTTTCGCCGGTGGCCCTGGCCAATTCGTCCGCCGCGGGCCGGATCACCGGCCTGATGTCGAGCCGCTCCAGGTAGGCCTGACCCAGATATGCGGTGCGCGGTCCCAGCGTCCACCGCCGGGTGGTGGGATCCTGTTGAACCAGGCGGGTGTCGCCGAGGGCCTCGAGTAGCCGCAGTGCGGTGCTCTTGTTGAGCCCCGCCCCCTCCGCGACTTCTGCCAGCGTGGCACCGCCGGGCGCCTTGACGCCGTCGGCCAGGAAGTCGAGCAGCGAAAGTGCCCGGCGCAGCGACGACGAGCGGTTCCGTGCTGCACCCGTGACGTCGTCGTCGCCCATTCCCGTTCTCCCCACCTTGTCGTCATCCATATCGTGCCGTTCGGTCCGGCGTCGGCCAAACGACGGCGCGGGCCGCCGTGGGTTGACGCAGATCACACACGATGGTTGAGTGTATCGCAATGCAGAGTGTGATTTTGCAAGGCAAAACGAAAGCGGGCAACTGATGCCCAAGCCGAACCTCGTCATCTTCGTCAGCGACGACCAGGGGTACGGCGACCTGTCCTGTATGGGTTCGCCGGACGTCCGCACGCCGCGGCTGGACGCGCTCGCCGCCTCCGGCGCCCGCCTTACGAGTTGGTATTCGAACTCGCCGGTGTGCTCGCCATCGCGGGCCAGCCTGCTGTCCGGCCGGTATCCGGGGAACGCCGGCGTACGCAGCATCCTGTCCGGCTTCCGGACCACACCCGGGCTGAGTTCGGATGTGCCGACGCTGCCCAGGCTGCTGTCCGAAGCCGGTTACCGCACCGGCTGGATGGGCAAGTGGCACCTCGGCGGCGCACCGGGGTCGCGGCCCGCGGATCACGGCTTCGAGGAGACATTCGGATTCCACGCCGGGTCCATCGACTACTACTCGCACATCTACTACGGCGGCGACAAACGCGATCTCATCGTCGAGGGCAAGCCCAGGAAGGGCACGCCCACCCATGACCTGTGGCGCAACGGCGAGGAGGTCTACGAGGACGGCCGCTACATGACCGAGCTCATCGGTGAGAACGCCGTCGAGTTCGTCCGGGACGCCGCCGACGACGATCGCCCGTTCTTTCTCTACGTCGCGTTCAACGCGCCGCATTACCCGATGCATGTGCCGCAGCGGTACAAGGACCGGTTCCCCGACCTGCCCTGGGAGCGCCAGATCATGGCGGCGATGGTCAGCGCGATGGACGACGCGGTCGGGTCGGTGCTCGATGAGCTCGACCGCCAGGGTCTGCGCGACGACACCATGTGCGTCTTCATGACCGACAACGGCCCGTCGCGGGAAATACGCAACTGGCTCAACGGATCACAGGACCCCTATTACGGCGGTTCGGCCGGATCGTTGAAAGGTCACAAGTTCAGCCTTTTCGAAGGCGGTATCCGGGTACCCGGGATCGTCAGCTGGCCCACCCGGATACCGGCCGGCCAGGTGCTCGACGAACCGGTCGCCGCGATGGACGTCCTGCCGACGTTCGCCACCGCGGCGCGGATCCCGTTCGACGGTGCGGACCTCGACGGCCGCGACATCATGGGTGTGCTCGCCGACGGCGCGGCGAGCCCCCACGACGTACTGATGTGGGAGCAGGGCGACCAGACGGCGATCCGGGCCGGTCGATGGAAACTCGTGCTCAACGGGCGCCTCGTCGAACATGAGGGCCCACAGGACCCGGTCTTCCTGTCCGACCTCGAGTCCGACATCGGCGAGCGCAGCAACCTCGCCGACCGGCACCCCGAGATCGTCGCCGATCTGCGCGAACGCGCCGAACACTGGCGCGACGACCTCGAAGAGCGCTGGCGCACTTACTGGCTGCCCCGCATCCCCGATTACGACAGCCATGTCCAGAAGTGGTTCCTCGACTGAACCAGGCACGAACACGAAGGAAGTGACCGCGTGAGCGTTCCGGCCGGAAACACCTCGACACCGAAGGCGTCGACACCCCACCGATCGTTGCGTGGGCGGTTGGCCAGGAATCTGCGTTGGCAGCTTCCCCCCGTTCTGCTCATCGGCGCGGCGATCGCCTGGATCGACCGCGCGAATCTCGGTGTCGCGGCGCCGTCGATCCAGGACGAAATGGGGATCACGCCGTCGGAGATGGGATTCGTGCTCGGGTCCTACGCCTTCGTCCTGATCTTCATGCATCCGTTGTCCGGATGGCTGGTCGACAGGCTTCGCTCGCCGCGCTGGGTCTACTTCGGCTCGGCCATCGCCTGGTTCGTCTTCACGTCCGCAACGGCGTTGGTGCGCGGTGTGGCATCGCTGTTCGCCGTGCGCTTCCTCCTGGCGGTGGGCGAGGCGCCGCAGGCGTCGGCCGCACTCAAGGCCGCGTCGAAGTGGTTCCCGAAGCGGGAACGCGCGCTGGCGATCGGCACCTACGAGGTCGGCTCGGAGTTCGGTGGTGCAATCGCCGTGCCGATCGTCGCGGCACTGATCGCCGCCTTCGGCTGGCGCATGTCGTTCGTGACCACCGGGCTGCTCGGCCTGATCTTCGCCTTGTTCTGGCTGTGGTTCTACCGGGATCCGGAGCGCCACAAGAGAATTACGCCCGAGGAGCTCCGTTACCTCCGCGAGGGGGGAGCCCACGTCGAGGATGTCGCCGACGACGTTCCCGACGATCGCGGCCCACTCGACCAGAAGCCGGTGCCGTGGGTCAGCCTGTTCCGGTACCGCACGGTCTGGGGGCTGATGATGGTGATGTTCTGCCGGGTGTCGGTCAACTTCTTCTTCATCACCTGGTATCCGAGCTACCTGGTAGACGAGCGCGGGTTCAGTCTTCTCGAACTCGGCCTGTACGGGGCGATCCCGGGGCTGGTGGCGATCGTCGGGGATCTCCTCGGCGGCTGGTTCTCCGACCACCTCATCCGGCGTGGCACCGACCCGACCAAGGCGCGCAAGATCCCGATCACTATGGGTCTGATCGCCGGTGCCACGATCGGGCTGGCGGCACTGGCCGACACCCCGGCGGCATCGCTTGCCCTGCTGAGCGTCTCGGCCGCGGGCATCGCGTTCTGCACCGGGGCCATCTACTCCTACCCGCTGGAGGTGGCGCCCACGCAGGGCAATGCGGTGTCGATCTCCGGGCTGATGCGGGCCGGCGGCCTGATGGGCGGATTCCTCACCCCGATCCTGATCGGCTTCCAGTACGAGGCGACCGACTCCTTCGTGGTTCCGCTGCTGACCGCATCCGGCCTGCTCGTCGCGGCGATCGTGGTGCTGTTCACCGTGGTCGGCCCGGCCCGGCCGCTGCCGGTCAAGACCGCGGCCGTGGCGACCGATCAGTGACGCAGATCGATGGAGCAGTGCAGGAAGAGGATCCGGACTACCGTTTCACCCTCGCCAACGAGCGCACGTTTCTCGCCTGGGTTCGCACCGCGCTGGCCCTGATTGCCGGTGGTGTCGTGCTCGCCCAGCTGATGCCGTCATTCGGCCTGGCCGGTGTGCGGCACGTGCTGAGTTTCTGTCTCGTCGCGGGCGGTGGTGTACTCGCCGCACTGGCGGTACGCCGTTGGCAGCGGGTCCAAACCGCGATGCGGCGCAAGGCCGACCTTCCGCCCAGCCGGCTGCCGGTGCTGCTGGTCTCCTCGTTGTCGGTGATGACGCTCGTGCTGTTGGTGCTGCTCGTCAGCCTGCCATCGACCGGCCGGTGACGGATGCCGAACCAGCGTCCGCATCGGCCCGGCTTACAAGCCGAGCGCACCCAATTATCCTGGGAACGTACGGCTCTCGGCTTTGTCGCGATCGGCGGTATCCTGCTTTTCCGCCAGCACGGTCCGCTGGCCCCCGAACGGATGGGCATCACCGTGCTGGCCCTGCTGATTTCGGTGGCGGTCGTCGCGGCCGGTCAGGTACGGGCCCGCCGGATACCGGCCGCGCCGGGCCCCGCGGTTGTCTTCGTCGGATCGGCGACCGTGGTCCTCGCCGCATTGCTCGCCGGCTTCATCGTGGTGACCGCCTGAACTCCGGCGTACGCTGCGGCCGGTGATCGATATCGGTCTGGTTGTTCGTCGACCGGGGCGCCTGCGGCTAACCTCGCGGTGTGCGCGTCTACATCCCGGCGACTCTGTCGGCCCTGCAGCAGCTCGTCGCCGACCGGTCACTGCGGGTGGTGAACGGGACCGCGTTCGCGGTGACCCCGACGCTGCGGGAGTCCTACGCCGAGGGCGACGACGACGAGCTCGCCGAGGTGGCGCTGCGCGACGCCGCGCTGGCCTCGCTGCGGCTGCTGGCCATCGGCGGGCCGTCGTCGGACCTACCGCCGCGCCGCGCGGTGGTGGTGGCCGAGACGGGCCGGGACGTGGAGGTGACCGTGCGTCCCGACCTCGACGATGCGGTGGTCCGGTTGTCCGGTCCGGTGCCCGTCGACGCGGTGATCGCGGTCTATGTCGACAACGCCGACGCCGAGGCGGCGGTGCTGGCTGCGGTGGACGTTGTCGACGAGGCCGACCTGGGTGACGAGGACGCCGAGCTCACCGTCGGCGACGCCCAGGACCACGACCTGGCCTGGTATGCGCCCCAAGAACTGCCGTTCCTGCTCGAATTGCTCTGAACACCGTGAGGCCGGGAGGCTTACCTGTATGCGCAGTTTTCGCCTGATCGCGGTGCTGGTGTTGATGATGGCCGGGAGCGCGTGTGCGCCCGGGGGCGGTGACGAGCCGTCGTCCGATGCGTCGTCGACCGATGCGGCGCCGGGGAAGTCCCCGGCCGCGCCGAGCGCACCGGCCAGGGGCGGTGACGAACCGGCGACCGAGTTCCGCGATGTCAGGATCTTCGACGGACACACCGACAGGCTGTCGGCGCCGTCGAGGGTGCGGGTGCGGGGCAACCGGATCGAACGGATCTCGACCGAACCGCTGCCCGCCGAGGACGGCGTCACGGTGATCGACGGCGCGGGCCGCACCCTGATGCCGGGGCTGATCGACAACCACTGGCACACGATGTTCGTCCGGCCCCCGGCGACCCAGTTGTTGAACCTGGACGTCGGCTATCTCAACCTGCTGGGCGGCGACGAGGCGCGCGACACGCTGATGCGGGGCTTCACCACGGTCCGCGATCTGGGCGGCCCCAGTTTCGGTCTCAAGAAGGCCATCGACGAGGGCGTCACCGAGGGCCCGCGGATCTTCCCGTCCGGGGCGATGATCTCGGTGACCAGTGGCCACGGCGATTTCCGGAGCTCGGCTGACCTTCCGCGCAGTCCCGGCGGGCCGCCCTCGCGCCAGGAGGAGATGGGCGGCAGCATGATCGCCGACAGCCCCGACGAGGTGCGGCTGCGGGCCCGCGAGCAGCTCTTCCAGGGGGCGTCGCAGATCAAGCTGACCGCGGGCGGCGGGGTGTCCTCACCGCACAGCCCGCTCGACGTGGTGACCTTCACCGAGCCCGAGGTGCGGGCCGCCACCGAGGCGGCGGGCAACTGGGGCACCTACGTCGCGGTGCACGCCTACACGCCGGTCGCCATCCAACAGGCGATCCGGGCCGGGGTGAAGTGCATCGAACACGCCCACCTGATGGACGAGGCGACCGCGAAAGAGATGGCCGACAAGGACATCTGGCTGAGCACCCAACCCATCCCCGCCGAGATGGTCGGGGCGTTCCCGCCGGGCTCCGGCGAGGCCGCCAAGGCCAAGGACATCGTCGACGGCGTCGACAACGTGTACAAGCTGGCCCGCAAATATCACCTGAAGACGGCCTTCGGTACCGACATCCTGTTCTCACCCGCGCTGGCGCCCAAGCAGGGGGCGCTGCTGGCGGGGCTGGGTAAGTGGTTCTCACCCGCCGAGACCCTGGAGATGGCGACCGGAACCAATGCCCAGCTGCTGGCCATGTCCGGTAAGCGCAGCCCGTATCAGGGCAAGCTCGGGGTGGTCGAGGAGGGTGCGCTGGCCGACCTGCTGCTGGTGGACGGCGACCCGCTGGCCGACCTGAATCTGGTGGCCGACCCGGAACGCAATTTCACGGTCATCATGAAGGACGGCAAGGTTTACAAAAACACGCTGACCTGACAAATCGCGGATAATTCGGCGGGAGGAGGACTGGCTGCGACACCGTAACCTACGGTACCGTAGGTTGTCATGGCCAAGAACTACGTGAAGATCTCGGCCAATGTCGCCGATACAGTGCGCCCCACCGTCGCGGGCGCCAAGCGGAACCCCGGCTGGAATGCCCTGCGCACCATCGCCGGCCGGATCACCACGCCGCTGCTACCCGACGACTACCTGCAGCTGGCGAACCCGCTGTGGTCGGCCCGCGAACTTCGTGGTCGGGTTCTGGAGGTGCGGCGGGAGACCGCCGATTCCGCGACATTGGTCATCAAACCGGGTTGGGGGTTCTCGTTCGACTATCAGCCCGGCCAGTACATCGGGATCGGTGTGCTGATGAACGGTCGCTGGCGCTGGCGGTCCTATTCGCTGACCTCCGCCCCGGAGAAGAGTGCACGCACCATCGCCATCACGGTCAAGGCGATGCCCGAGGGCTTCCTCTCGACCCACCTGGTCGACGGCCTGGCCCCGGGGACCGTGGTGCGGCTGGCGGCGCCGCAGGGCAACTTCGTCATGCCCGATCCGGCCCCGGCGGCGGTGCTGTTGCTCACGGCGGGTTCGGGCATCACCCCGGTGATGTCCATGCTGCGTACCCTGGTGCGGCGCGGCCAGATCACCGACATCGTCCACCTGCATTCCGCTCCAACGGAATCCGACGTGATGTTCGGTGACGAACTGACCGGCCTTCAGGATGCCCATCCCGGTTACCGGCTGCGCGTGCGCAGCACCCGCGCGCAAGGCAGACTGGACCTGGAGCGGCTCGCCGAGGTCGTTCCCGACTGGCAGGAACGCCAGGTCTGGGCGTGTGGCCCGGAGGGGATGCTCAACGATGCCGAGAAGGTATGGGCGGCCGCCGGAATAGCCGGCAATCTGCATCTGGAGCGGTTCGCGGTGTCGCGGTCCGCGCCGCATGGTGCGGGCGGCACGGTGACGTTCGAGCGCAGCGGCAGGGAACTCCTGGTCGACGGTGCGACGCCGTTGATGGACGCCGGCGAGCAGGTGGGGATCCGGATGCCGTTCGGTTGCCGGATGGGCATCTGCCAGTCGTGTGTGGTGAGTCTGGTCGACGGCCATGTCCGTGACCTGCGCACCGGCGTGGAACATGAGCCGGGCACCCGGATTCAGACGTGCGTCTCGGCCGCTTCCGGCGACTGTGTATTGGACGTATAGGATTTACTGACCGGTAACCTACCCGGTCGTAGGTTACGTTACCGTAGGTAAGCGAAAGGAGGCTGACGATGGCTATTACCGACGTTCCCGCATTCGCGCATCTGACCGATGCCGACATCGAGAACCTGGGCATCGAACTCGATGCGATCCGTGCGGACATCGAAGACTCCCGAGGCGAGCGCGATGCGCGCTACATCCGTCGCACCATCGCGGCGCAGCGCGCCCTGGAGATCACCGGGCGCCTGATCCTGGCGGCCGGCTCGCGCCGTTCGGCCTGGTGGGCAGGCACCGCGACGCTGGGCGTGGCCAAGATCATCGAGAACATGGAGATCGGCCACAACGTCATGCACGGCCAATGGGATTGGATGAACGATCCCGAGATCCACTCCTCGTCATGGGAGTGGGATATGAGTGGGGCGTCCAAGCACTGGCGGTTCACCCACAACTTCATGCATCACAAGTACACCAACATCCTCGGCATGGACGACGATGTGGGCTACGGCGTGATCCGGGTGACCCGCGACGCCAAGTGGAGGCCGTTCAACCTGTACGGCAACCTGTTGTTCAACACCCTGCTGGCGGTCGGTTTCGAGTGGGGTGTCGCCCTGCAGCACCTGGAGCTCGGCAAGATCTTCAAGGGTCGCGACAACCGGACCGCGACGCTGATCCGGGTCCGCGAGTTCGCTGTCAAGGCCGGCCAGCAGCTGGCCAAGGATTACGCGGTGTGGCCCGCGCTCACCTCGCTGTCGCCCGGCGCGAGCTACAAGTCGACGCTCAAGGCCAACGCGGTGGCCAACGTCATCCGCAACGTGTGGGCCAATGCGGTGATCTTCTGCGGTCATTTCCCCGACGGCGCGGAGAAATTCACCAAGACCGACATGGTGGGCGAGAGCCGGGGCCAGTGGTATCTGCGGCAGATGCTCGGCAGTGCCAACTTCGAGAACGGCCCGGTGCTGCGGTTCATGAGCGGCAACCTGTGCCATCAGATCGAGCACCACCTGTACCCGGATCTGCCGAGCAATCGGCTCTACGAGATCTCGCTGCGGGTGCGGGCGCTGTGCGACAAGTACGACCTGCCCTACACCACGGGGTCCTTCCTGGTGCAGTACGGAAAGACCTGGCGCACCATCGCCAAACTGTCGCTGCCGGACCGGTTCCTGCGCGACACCGCCGACAACGCCCCCGAGACCCGCAGTGAGCGGATGTTCACCGAGCTCGAGGGGTTCGGGGCCACCGATCCCGCCACCGGCCGGCGGCGCGGCCTCAAGACCGCGATCGAGACCGTGCGCGGCTGGCGCCGGAAATAGTCTGTCGCGAACGTGGGCTCGGGTTCGAGAAATCGTGAAAATCTCGAACCCGGGCCCACATTCGTCTGTCGGGTGAAGTGGACCGGGGAGTTCGGTTTACAGTGGGGGAGTGCCGTCGGATCAGGATCTCACCCCGCGCCCACGGCTGACCTCGCGCGGCGCCGCCACCCGGAATCGGATCGTGGTGGCCGCGGCCGAGCTGATGCACGTCAAAGGGGTCGCGGCGACCACGATCGACGAGGTGCTGGCCGCGGGCGCGGCCAGCAAGTCGCAGTTCTACCAGCATTTCGACGATAAGACCGAGCTCGTCTACGAGGTCATCACGCTGCGCGCGGACGAAATCCTGTCCTGGCAGCGGCTGCGGCTGGAGAAGGTCGACACCTTTCGGGGACTCGACCAGTGGCGGGACGCCATGGTCCAACGCTGCTCGCTGCGCCGCGGGTTGTGGGGGTGCGAGCTCGGGTCGCTGGCCGCGGAGCTGTCCGATAGCGACGACAAGGCGAGGACCTCGCTGGCCGAACACTTCGCGCAGTGGCGCGACCTGCTGGCCGGGGCCCTTGAGCGGATTCGCGACGGCGGAGCCCTTCGCGACGATATCGATGCGAAGGGTTTGGCCACCGGCCTGCTGGCCGCCGTCGAGGGTGGCTACCTGCTGTCGCAGACCGCGCACGATCCGCGGCTGATGCAGTCGGCACTCAATATGGCGATCGACCACATCAAGTCGTATCACGCTGTCTGACAAGCACTTCTAACGGCGTCGGCCGGTGCCGACGCCGTTAGAAGGTCGCAGTGCGGTCAGGTGCTATCCGGTGTTCTCCCGGTTGCCCGGGATGGCCGTGGCCGGTCCGGGTGCCTTCACCGACGGGGTGAACAGGTTGCCGCCGGTGGGGTTGATC